>CAYNKU010000004.1:24554-28593 GCA_964397865.1 uncultured Pirellulales bacterium
GCCGAATTCATCTCTGTCCCCTCGTGGATAGTATCAAAATTGCCGGATAATATGTCATTCGTCGAAGCCGCTCTTCTCGAGCCCGCCTCGATAGGTGTCCACGCCGCAAACCGCGCACAAATATCACCGGGTGATAATATTGTCGTGATAGGAGCCGGTACCATCGGCCTGTTTATCATCCAGGCCGCAAAACTCGCCGGCGCAGAAAAAGTAATAGCCTCGGATATAAATGAATTCAGACTTGGCGTGGCAAATCAAGTCGGTGCCGATATCCTTATAAATCCCTCTAACGCTGACTTCGTGCAGGCCGTCGCGGAACAAACAAACAACCTCGGCGCCGATGTTATTTTCGACGCCGTCGGATATGATGCTACTTTTGGGCAGGCGATCTCGGCCGCCAAAACAGGTGGCCGCGTCGTCGCTGTCGGCAACCTCGAAAAAAACGCCCATTTCAACCTCCAGGAACTGGTTGCACGCGAACTGACCTTCACCGGAACATACGCCAGCGCGGGCGAATTTCGCCAGTGCATTGAACTCATCTCTTCCGGAAAAATAAACCCCGCCCCGTTGATAAGCCAGACCCTGCCCCTGAAAGACGGCCAAAATGCCTTTGACCGCCTTCTAAAGGCAGAAGAAAATTTACTCAAAATCGTATTGGAACCCTAAAAAAATATAAGGATTCAAGATGAATAAACTTTTCGACTTATCGGGTAAAACCGCGATCGTAACAGGAACCAGCCGCGGCCTCGGCCAGTATTTCGCACGGGCACTCGCAAAAGCAGGCGCAGACCTGGTCATCACAAGCAGAGACGTTTCACGGTTAACCGAATTTAAAAAAGAAATGGAATCGCTTGGCAGAAAGGTCCTGCCCGTCAAACTCGATGTACTCTCCCAGGATGATATCGAAAACATGGTCTCCGCCGCCGTCAAGGAATATGGAAAAATCGATATCCTCGTAAATAACGCCGGCCTGAATATCCGAAAGCCAAGCACGGAAGTTTCCTGGCAGGATTGGGATACCGTTCTCAATACCAATCTCAAGGGCTCCTTTTTCTGCGCCCAGGCCGTTGCCAAAGAAATGATAAAACAAAACTACGGCAGAATAATAAACGTCGGCTCCTGCACCTGCCTTTTCGGCATGGAAGGAATTGTGGCCTATACAGCCAGCCGCGGCGGCGTCCTGCAAATGACAAGAAGCACCGCGGCCGAATGGGGTAAATATGGCATAACCGTCAACGTCCTGGCTCCAGGCTGGTTCAAAACCAAACAAACCGCCGCCCTATACGAAAACAAACAATGGCTCGAATATATCACAGACCGCATCCCATTAAAAAGACCCGGCAAACCCGACGACCTCGACGGCGCCCTGCTCTTTCTGGCATCCGATGCGTCCGAATATGTCACCGGCCAGATACTCCTCGTCGATGGCGGTTTTACCACAGGCTCCACAAAAGCTATTTGAAGATAATCTAAGGTGTGCAAAAATGATTTACGAAGACTTAAAAGGCAAAAAGGTCCTCGTTACCGGCTCAAGCAGCGGTATCGGCGCGGCAACGGCCGTGATGTTCAGCAAACAAGGGACTTTTGTCGGTGTACATTATTTTAAAACAAAAGCCGGCGGCGAAAAAACCCTCGAGGAAGTTAAAAAAAACAGCGACGGTATATTGCTCTGCGCCGATATGCGCGATGAAAAACAAGTCGAAACTATGGTCCATAAATTCGCCGACAATGCGGGCGGTATCGATATCCTCATTAATAACGCCGGCTCACTTATCGACAGACAATCCTTTGAATCCGCCGCTCTTGAATATCACGACGATATTTACGCCACAAATGTCCGAAGTATCTTCCTCGCTACCCGCGCCGCTTTGCCTTATCTTAAAAAAAGCCGTGGCAATATCGTCAACATCGGCTCGGTCGCCGGTCATACAGGCGGCGCCGGAGGCTCCGGAATATACGCCGGCGCAAAAGCTGCCGTCGCCACCGAAACCATCGCAATGGCAAGGGAATTTGCCCCCTACGGCATACGCGTCAACAGTGTCCTGCCGGGCCTTATCGAAACAAGATTCCACGAAAGATTCAGCACTCCCGAGCGCAGAAAAGAAATTGCCTCACAGACCCCTTTAGGCAGAAATGGCACCGCCGAAGACGTCGCAAAAGCCGTTCTATTCCTCGCTGGCAACGCCGCCGCTTTCATTACAGGTGAATATATCGCTGTCAACGGCGGCCTTTATATGAGGGCCTGAAAAAACAACACTTGCTGTTTTCGTCTGTCTTCTGTATAAAGATTCGATAGTACAGCAAGCCATAAACTCGCGATCAGGAAAGTTGCAAGATGAAACTTTCAGCACGGATGCAAAAAAAACAATGGAATATCTTGCCCGCTAAAGATATTTCTGCAAATTTGGCAAAATCGCTCGACATCTCCCCCCTCCTGGCACAGGTCCTGGTCAATCGCGAAATCACCGACGCTCAAACCGCCGGCATTTTCTTAAGGCCCAAACTGACCGAACTGATCCCACCTGAAGAATTACCCGGCGTCAAAGCCGCTGTCCAGCGCATAAAACAGGCCGTTAACAATGGCGAGAAAATCAGCGTCTATGGCGACTATGATGTCGACGGTATCACCGCTGTCGCAATCCTCTGGCAAATCCTCACCCTTCTCGGCGCCAACGTCGATTACTACGTCCCCCATCGCGTCGACGAAGGCTATGGCCTAAACACTGATGCCGTGGAACTGCTCGCCAAAAATTCAACCAGCCTCTTGATCACCGTCGATTGCGGTATCACCGCCTGCGATTCAGTAAAACTCGCGGCCGATTTAGGTCTCGACGTCATCATAACCGACCACCATCAGCCGGGCTCGGAATTGCCCCAGGCCCCGGTTATCGTTCATCCCGCTCTCGACCGGGATTATCCTAACCAGGATTCGTGCGGCGCGCTCGTCGCGTTCAAACTGGCTTGGGCCGTAGCAAATGAATTCAGCCCCGGAAAGAAACTTGAGCCGAAACTCCGCGACTTTATGCTCAATGCCACCAGCCTTGCGGCAATGGGAACAGTCGCCGATATCATGGACCTTCGAGGAGAAAACAGGATCCTTACCAGCTTCGGCCTCAAAACCCTCGAACAGTGCCAACTGCCAGGCATACAAGCCCTTATCGAATCCGCCGGCCTCACCGGAAAAGGACTCGACAGCTTCCATATAGGTTTTAAATTGGCGCCGATGCTAAACGCCGCCGGCCGAATGGGACACGCCCGACTGGCGGTCGAACTGCTCACAAGCGACAGTGACATTAATGCCGTGCAAATAGCCGAATACCTCAAAGATCAGAACAATCAGCGACGCCAGTGCGAAAAGAAGATATTCAAACAAGCTTGTGAAATGATAACATCTCAAAACCTCAGCCACCCTGACAACAAAAGCATAGTTCTTGCCAGCCAACACTGGCATACCGGCGTAATCGGCATCGTCGCTTCCCGGATAGTGGATAAATATTTTCGCCCCACAATTATGATTAACACATCCAACGGAACCTCCCAGGGCTCCGCCCGCTCCATCCCCGGCTTTGACATCCTTGAGGGAATCTCCGCCTGTTCGAAGCATCTCACGACCTTCGGCGGACATAAAATGGCTGCCGGAATAAAACTGAAAACCGAAAACATCGAAAAACTAACAACCGATTTCGAGGTCTATGCCAGAGAAAATCTCACCCAAAGCGATATAACCGCCAAACTGGATATCGACGCCGTTGCCCCCCTATCGGAATTTACCAAAGATTTCATCACCAATCTCCAGTTGCTCGCGCCTTTTGGCAAGGGTAATCCCGAACCTGTCTTTGCCACAAAAGGTGTCCGTCTCGCCGCGCCGCCCAGAAGAGTCGGAGCAAAAGGCGATCACCTTCAGCTTGCCGTCAGTGATCCCACCGCCTCGATCCGCTGCGTAGCTTTCGGAATGGGCGCGTTGGAAAAAAAACTGCTCGAAAACGAGTTTTTCGACGTCGCTTATCAGGCCCAGATAAACACATACAACGGCTCAAGC
>CAYNKU010000005.1:0-4558 GCA_964397865.1 uncultured Pirellulales bacterium
AGATATTGTTCATGTCCGTTGAAATTCCCTTAAAAAAGTCAGTCAAGTTGAGTATTTAGTTTCTTAAGACGTTCCCAATTTTTCTCGACAAAAGGTGTGCTACGGATGCCTGAAGCAACTCTGTTATATATGAGTTTTATAACTTCATCTACAACTGGCTGTATGATTTCCTCAATTTCAAATCCCAAATTAAAATTTCGCAAAACATCAAATGGGTCATCAAAGAGCCGTGGGGAACTCCACCGAAGTTTATGATTCACAAGAACTTCCTTAGCTACCTTTGCCGTCATATATTTAAAAAAAGTATTGGGGCGATTTGGCATAGTCCTTAATCTAAGATAATTTAAAAGAGATTAACTCCAGCTGGCCATCTTTTCCTCGCAACTAACTTTTGTCCGTTGCTGGAGCAGTTCAACGCATCTGGCTAAGTATTTTAGTTTCTGCGGTGTTATCTTGTAGTCATCATGGTAGCGGGCGCCTACATAGGCCCGATTCAACAAATTAAAACAATCCTTTTATTCTCTGGCAAATGTGCAAGTGACTTATTCATAGGCCGGTATTATGGCATGGAAATATTAAAAATAAAAGGGGAAAAAAGCAAAAAACAGAAGCCGGAAGTCCATGCCTATGGCATCCCTTACGGGAGAAGCCGGAATAGGATGGATTGCCGCCGGAGTTTACCCCGCACTATGATGTGGGGCCGCAATGACCCGCCAAAAAACGGGGGATTTAAGAAAGGGGGTTTATTTTTCCGGCGGGATATGATATAGGTAATGGCCGCGGATGCGATTTTAGAGATAATTAAAAAGCATAGGAATTTGTATTAGACACTGATTAACACTGATGAACACGGATTAAGAGAATAAATATATAAAAAAACAGTGTCAATCCGTGTAAATCCGTGTCTGGTAAGTTCCGCCGAAGGCGGTTAATTTAAGAGCGATAGATTCATAGGAGGTTAATAATGATTCAGGTTGGGATTTTTACCGGATATTTTCCCTACGGGCTTCAAGAGACGGCCAAACGCATAAGGGAACTTGGTTTCAACACGGTTCAGTTGGACGTCGATTTCAAGGATATGGACTTGTCGACGAAGAATATTAATAAGGCCAACTGTACTAAGATTCGAGAGACATTTCGGCGGCACAACCTGCCGATATGCTGCGTGAGCGGGTATACGAATCTTGTCAATCCCGACCTGGATAAACGCAAGGCGGCTGTCGAGCACGTCAAACAGATAATAAGACACGCTCGCGATCTTGGTTCGCCTTATGTGATAAGCGAGACGGGGACTTTCGATCCTGACAGTGACTGGGTACATCATCCGAAGAACAAGACCGAAGAAGGCTACGAGCAATGCCGGGATGTGATCAAGGAGCTGGTGGATTGTGCCCGCGATCACGGCGCGAAGTTTCTTATAGAAACCTATGTGAATAACGTAATCGGGTCGATCGATGAGACACTTCGGATATTCGCTGATATAGACGACGAGAACTTCGGACTTTTGATGGACCCGACGAATTACTTCGAGGATCATAACATCGATGATATGGATACCGAACTCAACCGTATATTCAATGCACTTTCAGATAAGATTAAAATAGCGCACGCCAAAGATGTGAAGCGGGCCGAAGGTGACCAGGGTGTTCAGATGGCGGATATGGACGCTGACGAGGCGCACTCGCTTCGAGGCGTGGGGGCAATTGAACTGCCGGCGCCGGGGTTGGGGAATTTGAATTACGATCTTTACTTGAAGAGGCTGAGTAAGGATCATCCGAATATCGAGCTTATCATCGAACATTTAGAGGAGCCGGATATACCGCGGGCGAAAAAGTTTATCGATGAAAGGCTTACAGCGGGCGGCTTTTAGTACTACTACACCAAATAATGGACAATTGTATATACGTAAAAATCCGAAGCACGAAATCCGAAATTCGAAACAAATTCAAAACTCGAAATTCAAATGACAAAAACAACGGCTATCCGGCTTAAAAGTTCTGTTAATATTTTACAAATGGCCGTCAACAGAAAAGCGAAGTTTCGGCTGCGCTGGTAATAAAGAAAGAGGTTGGAAGATGAACAGCAGGGAAAGGGTAAAAAAATCGCTCACTCACAAGAATCCCGACAGGGTGGCGGTGGATTTCGGCAGTACGGCCGTTACCGGGATGCATGTATCCTGTGTGGCGCAGTTGAGGGATTATTACGGCCTTGAGAAACGACTGGTAAAGGCATTCGAGCCTTACCAGATGCTCGGTGAAATCGAGGACGATCTGCTCGACGCGATGGGGATCGATACGGTGGGGGTATCGCCGCGAGGTACGCTTTTCGGGTTTGCCAACGAGAACTGGAAGGAATTTAAGACGCCCTGGGGCCAGGAGGTTCTTGTAAGCGAGCATTTCAATACCACGACCGAAACTAACGGGGATATTCTTATATATCCGGGCGGCGATAAGACGGCGCCGGCGAGCGGACGGATGCCGAAGAGCGGGTTCTTTTTCGATACGATTATCCGGCAGCCGGAGATCGACGAGGCCAATCTTGACCCGGATGATAATCTGGAAGAGTTCGGGCCGATATCGGATGAGGAGATTGATTATTTCAAGAATGAAATTGACAGGGTTTCAGATTCGGGGCGGGCGGTTGTAGCGACTTTCGGCGGGACGGCGTTCGGCGATATCGCGCTGGTTCCCGCGCCATTTTTGAAATATCCGAAGGGGATAAGGGATATCACCGAGTGGTATATTTCGACATCGACCAGGCAGGAATATATTCACGAGGTCTTTTCCCTTCAGTGCGAAATAGCGCTGAGGAACCTTGAAAAAATATATGCGGCCGTCGGAGATAAGGTCGATGTCGTATTTCTTTGCGGCACCGATTTCGGCACACAGAGTTCGACATTTTGTTCAGCCGAGACGTTCGATTCACTGTATGGGCCTTATTACAAACAGGTAAACGACTGGATACACGAGAACACTAACTGGAAGACGTTCAAACATTCGTGCGGCGCGGTGGAGCCTTTTATGAGCCATTTCAAGGCGGTCGGCTTTGATATTATAAACCCGGTTCAGTGTTCGGCCGCGGGGATGGAGCCGGAGAAGCTCAAGAGCCGCTACGGCAAAGACCTTGTTTTCTGGGGCGGCGGCGTCGATACCCAGAACACGCTGCCATTTAAAGGGCCCGAGGATGTCCGCAGGGAGGTTTTGAATCGATGCGAGATATTTGCCGAGGGCAGCGGGTTTGTTTTCAATTCGATCCATAATGTCCAGGCGGGCGTGCCGGTAGAAAATATCGTCGCGATGCTCGAGGCAGTGAAGGAATTTAACGGCCGAGGGTAATCGCGGCCGATACAGAATTTTTGACCAGAGAAATTGTCGAGGAAAATAAAATGGAAAATTCCAAAGTGTCACTTGATCTGGATTATCTACCGAAGATGCCCAAAAACAAAAAGCCCGGGATAGGTTGTGTGGGCAGTGGTTTTATAATGGCGGATTGTCACCTGGTGGCGTATCGCAGGGCGGGCTTTAACCCGGTGGCGATCACGTCACTGGACCTTGAGCAGGCAAAGGCCGCCGCAGCCCGCCACGATATCGATAAGGTTTATGAGGACGTTTCGCAGTTGCTCAGCGATGAGCGGGTCGAGATTCTCGATATCGCGGTGCCGCCTGATGTCGAGATAGATATTGTTCGCGAGGCGGTCAAGCATAACGATCATATCCGCGGGATACTCGCACAAAAGCCGATGGGGACAAGTTACGCCCAGGCCAAAGAAATCGTTGAGATGTGCGAGAAGGCGGGCATAACACTGGGTGTGAATCAGAATATGCGGTATGACCATTCGATACGGGCGTGCAAGTGTATTCTCGACAGGGGTTATCTGGGCGAGCCGGTGCTGGCGACGCTCGATTTGCGGGCGATACCCCACTGGATGCCGTGGCAGCAGCGGCTGGGCTGGGCGACGCTGCGGATACTCAGTATTCATCACCTGGACACGTTTCGGTTTCTGTTTGGCGAGCCCGCCAGGGTGTACGCGAGTGTTCGGCCCGATCCGAGGACAACTTTCACCCACGAGGACGGAATTTGCATTTACATACTCGAATACGAAAGCGGTCTGCGTGCCATGAGTTGTGATGATGTCTGGACGGGGCCGGCGCGAGAGGGATCGGAGAGTGATATTTATTTTCGCTGGCGGATCGAGGGCACCGACGGCATTGCCCGCGGGACGATAGGCTGGCCGAGTTATCCTTCGCCCGAGCCAAGTACGATAGATTTTACTACCAGGCTTCAGGCGGGCTACTGGCTGCAGCCGCGATGGAAAGAGGTCTGGTTCCCGGACGCGTTTGCCGGGCCGATGGCGATGCTTCTTCGAGCCCTGGAAGAGGGCGGTGAGCCGGAGATAAGCGGCAAGGATAATTTGAAGACGATGGCGCTTGTGGATGCGTGTTATCTCTCCGCCAAAGAGCACAGGTCGGTTCAGATGAGCGAGATTACCGGTTAAATCAAAGGCGAATATGAAGTTATGGAAAATACTCCGGCCAAAGATAAATTCGCCGGCGCGAAA
>CAYNKU010000005.1:4658-23594 GCA_964397865.1 uncultured Pirellulales bacterium
CAGTTAAGTGAATCGGCCCAGGCGGTTCTGGGCAGGTGCGGGGTTGGCAACGTAGAATTTTATATCGGTGACGGCAGCCAGGGCTGGCCGGAGGGTAAGGTTTTTGACAGGATCATAATTACGGCGGCGGTGCCTGAGGTGCCGGGGCCTGTTGTCGAGCAGTTGAAGGATACCGGCATTATTGTCGCCCCGGTGGGTGGGGGCAGTGTGCAGGAACTGATAGTCGCCCGCAAGGAAAAAGGCCGGATGGTCAGCAGGAACATTTGTGATGTGCGGTTTGTCCGGCTCATCGGTAAGGGGGGATTTGAGGAAAACAACAATCTTTCATGACGGGTCCAAAAAAGAATAGTCCGCGGAGCAAACTGAGCCTTACGATGCCTGTTCAATATCTCAAAGGCGTCGGGCCGGCCAGGGCTAAAGTTTTCGGGCAACTGGGCGTGGAGACGGTGGGTGACCTGTTGGAATATTTTCCTCGTGACTGGGTGTTCGCGCCGAATCGGATGGATATAGGGCGGATTCAGGCGGGCCGCGAGGTCACGATAAGCGGGGTGATCGAGTCGACGGATTTTCAATCCTGGCGCAGGCCGGTGATATTCGAGGCGATGGTTGCCGATGAAACAGCCGTCTGCCGGGTGATATGGTTCAACGGCGGGTATCTGCGGAACCAGTTGAAAGTCGGCCAGGTGATAATACTCTCCGGCAAGGCGGTTTTATATAAGCATCAGCTTCAGTTGACTAATCCGAAGTTCACGATAGTCGATGAACACTCTGGTGAGGAGGAGAAATATTTCAGCGGCGGGGTATATCCGGCCAGCGGAATACTCGGCAGCGGGCGGATAAAGCGGATAATCAGGCCGGTGCTCGAAGAGATTGACGGGCTTGTCGAGGAGTTTTATGACGAAGAGTTTCGCGGTATGGCGGATCTGGCGGGCAGGAAAGACGCGTTTTATTGGATACATCAGCCGGGCGATGAAAAGAAGCTGGCAAAGGCAAAGAGGCGGTTGAAGTATGATGAGCTTTTTTTGATGCAGCTCGGCCTTGCGCTTCGAAGGTATCGGAATCGCCATTTCGCGACGAGTTTTGCGATGAAGTGCTCCGAAGAGATCGACCGCCGGATACGGAGACGGTTTCCTTTTTTGCTGACCGCGGGGCAAGATGAGGTTATAAGTGAGATAGTCGGCGATATGGGTAAAAAAGAGCCGATGAATCGTCTATTGCAGGGCGATGTGGGTTCGGGCAAAACAGTCGTCGCACTGTACGCGGCGCTTCTGGCGGTGGCGAACAAAAAGCAGGTTGCGATTATGGCGCCGACGGAGATTCTCGCGGGCCAGCACTTTTTGAGTATGGAGAGGTATTTAAAAGGCAGCAACGTAAAGCGTGCGCTGATTACCGGCGGGCTCGTCGGAAAAAAGAGGGCCGAGCTTTTAGGGCGGATAGCGGAAGGTGAGATAGATATTGTAGTGGGGACGGTGGCGCTTCTCGAAAAGGATATCCGGTTCAAATCCCTGGCACTTGTTGTCATTGACGAACAGCACAAGTTCGGCGTTGAACAAAGGAGTCGGCTCAGGAAGGAGCACACGCCTCATTGTCTTGTTATGACGGCGACGCCTATTCCGCGGACGCTCGCGATGACGGCGTTCGGGGATCTGGACGTTTCGGTGATAAAACAATCTCCGCCCGGGCGGGGTAAAGTTGTGACCCGATGGGTCGATGTCCGGGACAGCGCGAAGGCGGAAGATTTTATCCGGCAGCGCCTAAGGGCGGGAAGGCAGGCGTATTTTGTCTATCCGAGGATAACCGGCGAGGAGGAGCTAAACGGTGAGGGCGGCAGGATAAAGGCCGCGACGGAACAGTGGCGGCGGTTGTCTGAGGAGGTTTTCCCGGATTACCGCGTTGAACTGCTGCATGGCCGGATGCCTTCGGCGAAGAAGCAGAAACTTATGGATGAGTTTCGCAGGGGCAGGATAAATGTGCTGGTTTCGACGGTGGTTATTGAAGTCGGTGTTGATGTACCGAACGCGACGATAATGGTGATTGAGGCCGCCGAGCGGTTCGGACTGGCGCAGCTTCATCAACTGAGGGGCCGGATCGGCAGGGGCCAGGCGAAGTCCTACTGCTTTCTTTTTGCCCAGACCGATAGCGAGCCGGCGCGGAGCAGGCTTGAAATGATGACACGGACGAGTGACGGCTTTAAGATAGCCGAGCATGACCTCAGGCTCCGCGGACCCGGCGAGCTTTTCAGTACGCGTCAGCACGGCCTGCCGGATTTGAAAATTGCCAATATCATCGAAGATTACGAACTGCTTACTATGGCCAGGAAGCACGCATTCGAGCTGGTCGAGCAGGACCCGATGCTTCGAAATCCTGAAAACAGGAGTATTCGCAAGGCTTTATTGGCTAAATTTGCCGAGTCACTGGGCCTGGCGGACGTGGCGTAAAGAGCTGTTTTGGGTATTTGGGCAAGAGTAATTTGGCGGCCAGCGGAATAAATTTACTGGAATTTGGGCGACAAAAGTGTGAAAATGCCGCATTGAGCTATGAAGATAATCTTCAAAAACAAACGGCTGGAGAGGGTGGTAATCGGTGTTAATGTTTTGACCGCGGCGGTGGTGGCGGGATCGTTTGCCGCGCTGTTCGGTTTTTACGAACCCCTGCTGCCGGTACGGATTTTGTATCTGCTTCAGGCGGTGTTGTTGGGGGTGTTTATTGTCGAGAAGATCATCCGGCTTTTCAATGTTATCAATAAAGCGGATTACGTTCGCGCGAATTTGTATGAGATTCCTCTTTTAATTGCTCTGGGAATAGTGTTAATCGGTGCCGGCAGGTGGTTCGCCATGGCCGAGCCATCGGCGGCCCGGCACTTCGCGGTGGGGATATATCTTGTTTTGCAGGTGGTCAGCAAGCTTTGCAAGACCAGTGTTAATATCGCGGCCTCGGGGCGAAATCCCACACAGGCCCTGATAGCGAGTTTTCTGGTTTTGATAATTTGCGGCGCGGGCCTTTTGATGCTGCCGAAATCCTCGACAGGTGAGAGCCTTGGTTTTGTTGACGCTCTTTTTACAGCTACCAGCGCCACGTGCGTGACGGGACTTATCGTGAAAGATACCGGCAGGGATTTCAGCCCAATGGGCCAGTGGGTCATTCTTTCACTGATCCAGCTTGGCGGGCTTGGTATAGTTGTGTTCGGAGCGGTTTTCGCGCTTCTTTTAGGCCAGGCTTTGAGTATCCGGGAATCGGTCGCGATGCAGGACCTTTTGAGCGCGCGAACTCTGAGCAGAATCGGAAATATGATTGTTTTCATCTTTTTTGTGACCATATTGATCGAGGCCGTCGGCGCGATAAGTATGATCGGGATGTGGGACGATGCGCCGGGCAGGATGCTTGGTTATCACCAGTTGTGGTTCTGCAGTTTCTTCCATTCGGTAAGCGCGTTTTGCAATGCGGGATTTAGTCTTTTTGATGACAGTTTCGTAAGTTACAACGCGAGCTGGCCTGTGTATATGGTTGTGTGTCCTTTGATAATTTTAGGCGGCCTTGGTTTCGGGGTGCTTTACGACGTCGCCAATATCGCTGTCGACAGGGTAAAACGCCTGATCAAAAAAAGCTTCAAGGCCGAGTGCCGCCTTTCGATGGAAGCGCCGAGGCGGATGCGGCTTCAGAGTAAGATAGTCTTAAGTGTCAGCGGGCTTTTGATCGTTGTGGGTATGGCGGCAATAATGCTGTTTGAAAGGTACGCTTCTACGGGCAATCCCGCGGCCGACGGTGGGTTGGCGGGCGCTTTTTTCCAATCTGTTACCGCCAGGACAGCGGGCTTTAATACTATCGATATAGCGGCGATGTCGGATTCGAGCAGATTCGTTCTGATCCTTTTGATGTTCGTCGGCGGTTCACCCGGCTCGACAGCGGGCGGTATAAAAACCGTTACTCTCGCGGTGATAATAATAACCGCGATCGCGGCCCTTCGTAAGAGGCAGGATGTGGAGCTTTTCAAGAGGTCGATAAGGATAGTTGTTGTCGGCCGGGCAATTACGGTTACGCTGCTTTTCGTGGCGGTTTTATTTACCGCGACGCTTGCTTTGAGTATTACCGAAAACGGCAGCGGTTTCGGTATGAGTGATATTATTTTCGAGACGGCGTCGGCGCTGGGAACGGTGGGCCTGACCACGGGGATAACCGGTGCTTTGACAAACGCCGGCAAAG
Organism: uncultured Pirellulales bacterium; assembly: GCA_964397865.1. Lineage (GTDB taxonomy): Bacteria > Planctomycetota > Phycisphaerae > Sedimentisphaerales > Anaerobacaceae > CAYNKU01. Next base: position 8,859 of record CAYNKU010000005.1, read on the forward strand.
TTATTATCATTTTGGTTATGCTGATAGGAAGGCTCGGTCCGCTGACGCTTCTGGCGGCGCTGACCTTTAATCTGAAACCTGCACGGTACAGTTATCCGGATGAGGCGATAATTGTCGGCTAAATGGGAGTCAGTAAAATGAAACGTTTTGCTGTAATAGGACTTGGTCGTTTCGGAACAAAACTTGCGGTTGCGCTGGCGATGAGCGGCGCGGAGGTTATAGCGATCGACAGGGACAGGGAGGTCGTCGATACGATAAGGGACCAGGTCAGCCATGTTGTCAGGCTCGACAGCACCGACGAGGAGGCCCTCAAGGCCCAGGGCGTCGACAAGGTCGATGTCGCGATCATCGGTATAGGCCAGCGAGGTCGAGGGTTCGAGTCGGCTATTCTGACGGTGGTTAATCTAAGGCAGATGGGTGTTCCGAAGATATACGCCCGGGCGGAGAACCTTATAGCGGGCGAGGTCTTCTCGAAGGTCGGCGCGACCGAGGTGATCTATCCCGAGATCGAATCGGCCCAGAGATGGGCGTACAAACTTATCGCGCCGCAGATAGGGGAAAAGATAGATTTTGCCGAGGGCTACAGTCTGGCGAGGGTAAAGGCGCCGCCGAGTTTCGATGAAAAGACGGTAATGGATCTGCAGCTTCGGCAAAAATATAACGTCAACCTTGTCGCGATAAAACGAGGCGAAGGCAGCAAGGGCAAAAAGAGTGAGAAGGCCGGCATTATAAATGTTCCTATGCCGAGTACGGTCGTCTATAAGGATGATATTCTGATGGTGGCCGGCTCGGATGTGGACCTGGCGAGACTGCCCAAGGAGTAAATGTCTTTTCCGGTCTTTTCCGCGCGGTTTTTCAGCTTTTTCGGTGTTTTCTGAGCATTTCGAGAAGTTTTTGCATATCCTGCGGGAGCGGTGCCTGGAACTTTACGAGCCTTTCTGTCGTCGGGTGAATAAATTCGAGACTGTAAGCGTGCAGCGCAACTCGTTTTATGACAGGCTTTTGCACAGCGGGGTCGGAGTCTTCTAACTGCCATGGATAAACGAGCTTGCCGCCATACATATCATCCGCCACAACAGGATGTTTTATATACGCCATGTGCACCCTTATCTGGTGTGTTCGACCGGTTTTTATGGTGACTTCAAGCAGAGAATAGCCCCGGAATTCTTCGAGCACTTTGTAGAAAGTTATCGCTTCCTTGCCTATTTCCGGCCTTGGCGCGTATTTTTCCCTGATTTTCGGGTGTACGCCTATGGGCATATTTATTCGGTCGGCGGTGAGTTCGGGGCAACCGTGAATGATCGCGAGGTATTGTTTTTTTATTGTACGTTTTTCGAATTGTGCGGCGATTTTCCATTGCGCGGTGTCATTTTTTGTTACGACCATGACGCCGGTGGTATTTCTGTCGAGGCGGTGGACGATTCCCGGCCTGAACTGTCCGAGTCCGCTGGAGAGATCGTCGCTGTAAAAGGCCAGGGCGTTGACCAGCGTGCCGTGGGTATTGCTGCGTGCGGGATGGACGATCATATCAGCCTGTTTGTTGAGGACGATTATATCGTCGTCTTCGTGGATGATATTGAGCGGAATTTCTTCGGGGAGAATCTCTTTAGAGGGCAGTTCCGGCAGTGTCAGGTCTATGCGGTCGTTGGGGCTGAGCTTGAAGCTGGGTTTTACGGTGTTTCCGTTGACGGTGACGGCGCCGGCACGGATGATTTCCTGGATCATTGCCCGGCTGTAATTGCTGAACCGGCCGTGGAGGTATTTATCGATTCGCCGCTCCTTGATAGAGCCGCCGACTCGCAGTGTTAAAGGTCCATTGCCGATTTGCTCCATAAACCTGACCGAATTAAGGTGTGGGCAGATCGAGGTCAACCGGGGGCAGTTCGATCTGGGGCCGCGGGATTTCGAGGGGAGCTGCTTCCGGTGACGGTGCTATAAATGGTTTTTTTGTGTAATCCTGCATAGTTAACAGGCGCATATTCGCTTCGGCTTTTGCGGGGGTTCCGTCGAGTTCGGGGTCGGAAGCGATCTCGTCGTAAATTTTTCGGGCGTTATCGAAATTTCCGAGCTCCTCTTCGCACAGGCCGAGCGCCATTTTTGCCTTTGCTGTGAAAAGGGGATTTTGGGTTTTTGTGATCGCCTGGTTGTAGGCGGTTTTGGCCTTTTCGACAGCAGAGGCGATATCCCGTTCGTTGACGTTGCCGGGCCTGAAATGCAGTTCCATGCGGAGAGTGTCGCCTTTTTTGATGAGCGCAAAGGCGGCCATTTCGTCCGAGGTTGCGGTCTGGGCGATGGTTTCGAAGTTGTCGGCGGTCTGAATGAGGATGTAGGAGCGGTCGATCCCGCGGACCTGTGACTGGAGAATTTCCATTTTTTGCAGAGGCAGGCGGGTGAGTGCGCTTGTGAGTGCGTATGCCTTTTGGTCAGCAACTACGGTAGTTTTGTATCGGTACCAGATGGCTGAGCCAGTTGCGGCGACCACTACGGCTGCGACGTATATGATGGTTTTATAGTTTTGTTTTGTCCATTCGGGCAGGTTCATGAGCCATTGAGCCAGTTCGTTTGTTTTGAGTTCATGGCGATGTTCAGCTTTCATTTATTACTCCGCTTTTAGAATACAGAATTTTGTTTCCGGCTTAGCCGGCGCAATCGATTACAAACGCAAAAAGGCATTTTAGCAAAAATTGTTTTGTCTTGCAATGGTTCTGTTTGAAGACTAAAATTTTGGGGTTGTTTATTAGAAAGGGCGTTTTTTGCGTATAAGCAGGATAATAACGGTGTTGGGGGTGCAGTTTTTGTTTATTTTCGGTTGTTTCGGGGCTGATTTGGATAACCAAAGGTATATCGGCATCGATGAGATACGGCCTGGGATGGAGGCATATTGTCTTACGTGTTATGAGGGAACGAAGGTCGAAAGGTTCGCACTGGAAGTGGTTGACGTGGTTCGAAAGTTTGAGCCTGGTAAAAACGCGATCCTGGTGAGGGGTACGGATGAGCGATTTATTCATACCGGACCGGTTGCGGGCTGCAGTGGTTCGCCGGTTTATATTGATGGCAGGCTTGCCGGTGCCCTGGCGTTTGCGTGGGTGTTCAGTACGGATCCTCTTTATGGTGTAACGCCCATTGACGAGATGCTGCGGGTTGGTAAAGGCGGGGGTGATAAAGCGGGAAGGAAGATGGCTTTCGATTTATCGAGGCCGATAGATTTTGATGTGATAGAGGGGCAGGTGAACCAGGCTTTTATGGGCAGCAGCGGCGGGGAAAGGGGCGGTTTTTCTGAGCTTGGGTACCCGTTGATCGCGTCCGGTCTTGGCGAGCGGGTCTGCCGAAAGCTGGATAGTTTCTTAGGGCCGATGGGTTTTAAGGTTTTTTCTGCCCCCGGCGGCGGCGAGGCGGCGGGAGAATCGGCGGAACTGGTGTCGGGAGCGGCTGTTGCGGTGCCGCTTGTAAGCGGCGATGTGGGTTTGACGGCTGTGGGGACTGTGACCGAGGTGGTTGACAAGGATGTGTATGCTTTCGGGCATCAGTTTCTTGGTTATGGTTCGGTTGAGTTTCCTATGTCGACGGCGAGGGTGCACACGGTAGTCACGAACATTATGAGGTCTTTCAAGCTGGCGAGCACTATTGAGACAGTCGGTACTCTTGTTACAGATGAGTCGACGGCTGTGCTTGGCCGGTTAGGGCAGAGAGCCCGGACTATACCGATGAGGGTGCAGGTTGAGCGTTATAATGATAAGGAAAAGCGTATTTATAACTGCGAACTGGTTGATAACGAGCTTCTTACGGGGAATCTGGCGGCTTCGGTTATTGGCGGGACAGGGGCGATGCGGGGAGAATTTCCGCCTCAGCATACGGTCGATTACAAGGTGGTTATTGCAGTTGAGGGTTTTGAGCCGATCGTATTTGAGAACGTTTCGACGGGTTTGGGTTTGGCGGAGCTTGCGAAGGAAGTTGTTGTTCCGGTGAGTCTTTTAATGAACAATCCCTATCAGCAGGCGGAGATAGAATCGCTGAATGTCGAGATAAAGATAAGAGACAAGAATATTGTTTCGCATATATGGTCTGTCGAATTGAGTGATACGCTGGTCAAGGCGGGTGATGATGTTGAGGTGTCGGTAGTTGTGGAGTCATACCTTGGGCCAAAGAAAGAGTATAATTACACCCTTGGTATTCCGGAGACGCTTTTGCCGGGTAAGTATGATTTGACCGTAGCCGGTGAGAACGCCTACAGGAATTTTTTACAGAAGAAGGTTCCTTATCGATTTATAGCTGAGGATATAGAGACACTTTTCGAGGCGCTGGATAATAGTTTGAGTATTAGGCGGGACAGGCTTTATTGTGTTTTTGAGCTTGGGCGCAGCGGTATTGCGATAGAGAGAGCGGAGCTTCCGGAGTTGCCGGCGACGAGGGCGGTTGTTCTTCAGAATCCGGGCAGGACGTTGAATATTCGCCCCTTTCAAGGCTGGCTTGAGCAAAGTTTCGATACGGGAACCGTTGTTATTGACAGGAAAGTTATTTCGATAACGGTTGAAGAATAGAAAGAGTCGATAAACTTTTTGGAGTTTTTATGAACGAGAAATATCCAGGGCGCGAGGGCGTTTTTTCGAGTGTTTCGTGTGTGGCGTTGGTGTTTATACTTCTGGCGGCGGCGACTTTTCCCTGTGAAGGGGTCAGCAGCAAGATAACTCGTCACAGCAGCGGTGAGGAGCTTTCCAAGGGTGAGGTTAAAGATGTTGTGATCAGCAGCAGGGGCACGATTCAACTTGGCCGATTGTCGGAAACGATAGCCGACGAGTTCGAGGATGTGTGGTCGGTGAACTGTATGACGGCTTCGGGCGGGACGGTTTACCTGGGTACGAGTCCTAACGGCGGGGTTTACAAGTACAGTCTTGGCGAGCTGACAAAGATTTATTCGGCGGAGAAGGAGGACCAGTCTTCACAAGAGGATGAGGAGGCTGAAGATGCCAATGATCGGGAGTATCTTGCCAATGAGCATATATTCGCGATGGCCGGCGATATGGCGGGGAGATTGCTTGTTGGGATAAGCGGCGATAAGTGCAGACTTATGCGGCTCGAAGGCGAGCATTTCCAGACGGTTTTCGAGCCGGAGGAGGAAAAGTACATATTCGCGATAGCCCTGGCCGAAGATGGGAGTATTTATCTTGGTACCGGTCCGAAGGGCAGGATTTACAGGCTGGATTCGTTCGCAAAGAACGCGGAAGTTATCTATGAAGGCCTGGACAAAAATATACTTTCTCTGTTGGTTGGTTCGGACGGAATTATTTACGCGGGCAGTGACGGGCGGGGGGTTGTGTACAGGGTAGACCCTGACAGCCGGACGGCGGGGGTATTATATGACAGCGATCAGCAGGAAATAACCGCATTATTAGCGGCGGACGACGGCGGTCTTTACGCGTCGGCGACCAGTGCCGAGATAGTTGACGCTCAGACGAAGTTTGCGGCGAAGACCCCGCCGGCGGGCAGGCCTGAAAAAACCGAGCAGGAGGGCAACAATTCCACAAAGTCAGAGGGCGGCTTGAATTTGAAGATCGCCAATACCGACAATAAAAATGACAAGAAAGCTGCGCCTGCCAAGCGTCGGCCTCGGCAGGAGGCCGCACCGGAGCAGATGAGTTATATTTATAAGCTGACAAAGGAAGGTTTTGTCAGCGAGGTGTTCGGTCAGCCGGTGATTCTGTTCTGTCTTACAAGGCAGGAGGGACAGCTTCTTGTCGGTACGGGTAATGAGGGTCAGCTTTTTGCGATAGAACCTTCGAGTGAGCAGGAGTCGATCGTTTACGAGGACGAGAAGGCCTGGCAGATAACCAGCGCGGTTGTAAGCGGTGAGGATTTGTATATCGGTACGGCGAATCCCGCCCGGCTTATAAAACTCGCCAAGAGGTTTGCCGGTGAGGGGACGTACAGTTCGGATCTTGTCGATGCGGGTCAGCCGGCGAGGTGGGGTAAGCTTCAGATAGAAGCTGATATTCCTGTTGGTTGCAAGGTTCTGGTGGATAGTCGCAGCGGGAATGTAGAAGATGTCAATGATCCGAGTTTTTCACAGTGGACGCCGTCGCAGGCGGTGACAGAGCCTGTTGAGCTTGGCTGTCCGGCGGGCAGGTTCTGCCAGTATCGTCTGACGCTGAGAAGCGATGGCGGGCAGGAGAGTCCGATTGTTCGGGAGATAGCCCTGGCGAGCACTGTGCCGAATCTTTCGCCGAAAGTAGAGGAAGTGACTGTTACGCGTATGAAGGAACCCACGAAGACCGGGTGGTTCAATATCGCATATAAGGCGGAAGATAAAAACGAAGACAAGCTTATTTATAAGATAGATTTTAGAAACAAGCAGTGGGCAAACTGGATAGAGGTTGAAGATTCGCACGAGAAGGACAGTTTCGAATGGGACGGCAGGTGCGTGGAGGACGGCCGATACGAGATGAGAATTACCGCCAGTGACGAGAGGGATAATTCCTCGGCAACGAAACTGACAGGCAGCAGGGTGAGCGAGGTTTTTGTTGTCGATAATACCGCCCCGGAGATAAAGAAAAGTCTTGTAAGAACCACAGACGGGAGAGTGACAATTACTCTGACGATCAGCGACGAGTTGAGTGTGATCGGTAAGTGTGATTATACGGTCGACAGCAGCAGCGAATGGCGAGGGGTGGTGCCGGGTGATCTTGTTTACGATACCACGGAGGAAGATTTTACGATCGATATCGAGGAGCTCGATGCCGGCGAACACATAGTCAGTGTAAGGGTGAGTGACGATGTGGGTAATACGATGTACAAGAGTTTCGTAGTGACTGTGGCGGGCGGCTGAGAAGGTGCGGGAGATAGAATTCGAAAAAATTGTCGAGGCGGTCGAATCGCTTTGTATTTCTGCGGCATACGAGCTGCCGGAGGATGTTGCTGGCGCGCTGGAGCGGGCGGCGGCGACCGAATCCAGTGCTTCGGCTGTTGGGATAATAAGAGAGATCATCGAGAACGCAAAGATAGCGAGTACAGAGAGGATACCTTTGTGCCAGGATACGGGGCTTTCGGTTGTGTTTGTCGAACAGGGGGCGGATGTAGTCATCAGTGGCGGGACGATTTCTGAGGCGATCAATAAAGGCGTTGCGGCCGGCTATGAGAAGGGATATCTTCGAAAGAGCGTGGTTGCCGAGCCGATGAAGAGCAGGGTTAATACCGGTACCAACACGCCCGCGATAATTCATTACAGTGTTGTCGGGGGGGATGAATTGAAGATAACGCTGATGGCGAAAGGCGGCGGCTGTGAGAACAAAAGCGCCTTTAGGATGTTCAAGCCTACGGCTGAGAAGGAGGAAATCGTAGACTGGATAGTGGGGGTGGTTGCTTCGGCCGGCGCTGACGCATGTCCGCCTTTTGTGGTGGGTGTCGGGATAGGGGGCGATTTTGAATTGAGTTGTCTGCTGAGCAAGAAGGCGCTTTTGCGGAAGATAGGCAGTAGTAACAGCGATAAATTTTATGCCGATCTTGAGGCGGAGCTTCTGTCTCGGATAAATTCTTTAGGGATAGGGCCGGGGGGCTTTGGCGGTGATACTACGGCGCTGGGGTGTATGGTGGAGACGGCGGCGAGCCATATCGCTTCTCTGGCTGTTGCTGTAAATATGGAGTGTCACAGTCATCGTCACAAATCGGTGACACTTTAGATCGCAAAAACAGCCGGTGGGCAAAATTATCGCAGGTACTCGCTGCAGATGTTAGCGATAGCGAGGAAACCTTCGGGGGGCAGTTGTTCGGGTCTGTCGTGTGGATTGACGGCACAATCGGCGAATATGGAATCCCAGTTGTGTATTTTGGTCAGATCGTTTTGCGCTAGTTTAGCGCAGGCCTTGAGCATTTTTCTTCTGTGCTGCATGAAGAGTGATATCACCTGGCTTAGGATTTTTATGTCGTGGATTTTTTCGATTTTTTCGGGGCTGCGGACGAAGCTGACCATAGCGGAATCGATCTGCGGCCGAGGCCAGAAGACCGAAGGTTTTAGGATTCTGAAGATATTGACCTCTCCTGTGATCGCCAGGAATATGCTCAGGGAGCCGTAGTCCTTGGTTGCGGGTTCGGCGGTCATTCTGTCGGCGACTTCTTTCTGGACGGTGACGTACATTTGGTCTATGGGCGGGTCGGTTGTGAGCAGATCGAGCGTGGCGGGGCAGGCGATACTGTAGGGCAGGTTAGCGACAAGCAGGAATCTGCCGATGCAGGTATTTCGAGCCGATCGGACGGCATCGAGGACGGCTGAATCGATGGCGGTTTTGCTCTGGAGGATGTCGGTGATGACAATGTCGACGTTTTGATATTCGGAGAGTTGGTTTTTGGCGATTTCGGCGAGATTCTGATCGATTTCAACGGCGACGACGCGGCCGGCTTTTTCCGCCAGTGCGCCGGTAAGAGAGCCTGTGCCGCAGCCGATTTCAAGGACGAGGTCGTTTTTTGTGATATGGGCGGTTTGTGTGAGCAGTCGCATGAGGTTGAGGTCTATGAGGAAATTCTGGCCCCGGCGTTTGTTGGGCGAGATGCCGGCGTCGGTGAGCAGTTGCTGGATTTGCTGTTTTGTGTGCATAGGTTTTAAGTGCCCGCGTTAGCGAGCCTATGTTTTTTTATTTTTGCCATCTGGATGGCGGTATTTATAGCGGCCTTGATGCTTGCGGGATTGGCGAGATTTTTACCGGCGATATCGAAGGCGGTGCCGTGAGCGGGCGATGTTCGGATTATGGGCAGGCCTATCGTGATATTTACCGCATCCTCGAAAGCGAGCAGCTTTACGGGTATCATTGCCTGATCGTGGTACATCGCGACTACGGCGTCGAAGCGTCCTTTTACGGCCTTTAGAAAGACAGTGTCGGCTGGGAACGGGCCCCGGCAGTCTATGCCCTGCTCCTGGGCGAGCAGTATGGCCGGGGATATTATTCTCTGCTCCTCGTCGCCAAAACGACCGTTTTCCCCGGCGTGGGGGTTCAGGCCGGCGACGGCGATCCTGGGCTTTGGGATATCGAAGTATTCTTTAAGCGCGGTGTTCAAGAGGTCTATCGGCTCGAAGACACAGCCTATAGTGAATTTATGGCGGACTTCGAAAAGCGGTTCGTGTATCGTGGCCAGAGCAACTTTGAGAGGGCCTGCGATGAACATCATGGCTTTTCTCGGCGATTTGCACTTGTCGGCGAAGAGTTCGGTGTGTCCGGGCCAGCGGGCGCCCGCGAGTTTCCAGCTTGTTTTACTTATGGGAGCGGTGACGACGGCGTCTACGAGTCCGTCGCGTGCGGCCTGGATCGCATCGAGGCAGAAGTGCAGGGAGGCTTCGCCGGCAGAAGCACTCGGCTCTCTTAGCCAGGGCGAGACGGAACATTCATCGTAGTCTGCGAGGACGACTTTGCAGGGATAGTTTTTTCTCAATTTTTCATGCTGGTGGCGTCGCCAGTAGGGTTCTATTTCGGCCCTGTCGGCGGCGTAGACGAGTTGTTCGCTCATTCCGAAGATTATGAACTTTGCCGCCAGGCGTAATTGCGGGTCTTCGAGTGCCTTGACGATAATTTCCGGGCCTATTCCGGCGGGGTCTCCCATAGTTATCGCTATGACAGGCTGGTCTCTATCGGGGTTGTAGTTGTTTTCCGTATTCATATTCAGGCCAAATTAAAAGCCCAGCTCCTTTAATTTTTCCACCGTCAGGGGCTGCTTTCGGGGGAGAATTTTATCGAGCTGTTTTTTTATCGTTTTACATATTATGTCGGTTTCGATGTTGACAGTGTCGTTGACTTTTGCCCCGGCGAGGGTGGTTTTTTGAAGGGTCTGGGGAATTATCGCTGCGGCAAAACCTTTGTCATCGATATCGGCAATGGTCAGGCTTATGCCGTCGACGGCGACGGAGCCTTTTGGCACCATCTGTTCGAGCAGGTTTTGGGGGGCGGCGAATCTTATGCGCCAGAACTCGTCGGCGCGAGCGATTTTTTCTATGGTCGCGGTTCCATCGATATGTCCCTGAACGAAATGGCCACCGAGGCGATCGGAGGGTTTGAGGGCCCGTTCGGCATTTACGAGGCTGCCCGGGGTCAGTTTGGCAAGATTGGTACGCCGGAGGGTTTCCGGGCTGACATCGAAGCAGGCTAAATTACTTTCGAGCCTCGTTATGGTCAGACAGATGCCGTTAATTGCTATGCTGTGGCCGGGTTTCGTATCTTTTGCGAGGCTCGCCAGGTCTACGGTGATTTGTAAGGCCCCGGCCTTTCGAATCGCCTGCTTTACGGTGCAAACGGCCTCGATCAGTCCTGTGAACATTTTGGAACCTTTCTTTTAGTCCAAATCTCTATTTATGCTAAGGTGCGGGCGGGGAAAAGTCAAATACATAGATTATTGGTATAAGATTATTGATTAAAGTGGTGATTAGGGCTAAAATTGAGCGGCGACAAAGGTAAAACGGGCACAAGGGCATGAAAGGCAGGTTATTTATGAACAAGTTCTGGCTGGGTATTCTGGTTTTAGTTCTTATAGCGTTTGGTCTTATTCTGGTGGTTGGTAAATTTTCATCGCGGCAGGAGGGGGCGGTTTCTGAGCCTGTAGCTGAGGGCAGCGAGGCCGGGGCTGAAGAAAAGATTGAGCAGGAAATCAAGCCGGCTGAGGAGCCGGAACCTGTTGAGCAGATCAAAAAGCCTGCGGCGGCTGCACCCAGGCCGGCGAGGGCTGATGAGGACGATTTCGGATTCGAGGTTGTGGAAGATGTAAGGGCTCAGCAGCTTTACCAGATGGCTGAGACCGAGAGCAAGATAGCGCATAAACCAATGATGAGTTACAAGAGGATGGTTGATTACTGCCGAGAGATCATCCGGGAGTTTCCGACGAGTCCTTATGCCGATAAGGCGAGGGAGCTTTTGCGGCAGATGCCGGAAAGGCACCGAAAGCTGCACAAAGTTACCGACGAGGAAATGGGGCTTTGATGAGAAGGGTGTTCTGTCAGTATCCAGGTCAAGGAGGAATAAATAATGGCTGATTCGCAGGCGAATATACCGGTTATATCAATAACGGCGCAGTGTCTGCCGGAGGCTTGGGAGAAGGCGGTTCTGGCGGTATGGGATAACGGCCTTGAGATCAAAACCCAGTATGACCGGCCCGGGGATCCGGCGAGCAGGGACGCTACGGTTATGGTGACTGTCACCGAGCCTTTTTCCGAGCCGAGGATACACAAGAATTTTCCGGGCGGTCCGGAGGAACTTGAATCTTACCGCCAGGAGGTTGTCAGCGGATTGCACGACCACTGGATAGACCCGGCCGCGGGCAAGTGGACTTATACGTATCATGAGCGTCTTTTCGCGTACAGCCCGGTGGAGGAGATCAGGGATCCGAAATCGCCAAAGCCTTTTGCCAGGGTCGACCAGATACAATACATAATTGATTCTCTCTCGCAGGTTAGTCATACCCGGCGGGCACAGGCGATAACGTGGATGCCGACGGCCGATCCGAATACCAATGACCCGCCTTGTTTGCAGAGAGTATGGTGCCGATTGGTTGAAGAGGCGGGGGGATTTGCTTTGAATATGAATACGCATTGGCGCAGCAGGGATCTTTACAAGGCGTGGTTTATGAATGTTTATGCCTTAACCGAGCTTCAGAAGCAGATAGCCGAGGGTATAAGCAAAAACATAAATAAAACCGTGAGTGTGGGCAGGTATATGGATATAAGCGATTCGCTGCATCTTTACGGCAGCTATTTCGCAGATATCGCCAAGGAAGTTGAAAAGATGCGGGAGAGTTCTTTTAAGGAGAGGTCGTGGGAGAGTACTCATCCTGCTTTTGAAATGATGACAGCCGAGGCCAGGGAGAACCTTGCCAAGGACCCGGACTGGTATGCCAAGGCCAGGAGTTAAGAGTTAATAACAAGATCGGAAGTTGTTCCGCGAAAGGCGAAGGAATGGTTATTAGTGTCAATGGTGAGGTTATTGAAGAAGCCCTTGTGAAGCAGGAGTTCGAGCGGTTGAGGCCCGAATACGTGAAGGTTTTCGCCGATCAGACGCCTGAAGAACAAGATAAACAGTTGCTGGAGTGGTCGAAGGAAAATCTTGTCGAGAGGGTTCTATTGCGTCAGGAGGCGGAGAAACGGCCTGATATTGACGGCGATGAGGTGGAGGCGGCTTTCGAGCAGGTGAAAAAAAGACTCGAGGGCGATGAGCAGTTCGAGGAGCAGATTAAAAATGGCGGGGCGGAGGAGATCAAGAAGCAGATAGCGCTACAAATGAAAATGGAAGGTCTTATTGCGGATGTGAGCAAAGAGATGCCGGAGCCTTCTGAGGAGGCGATTAAGGAACTTTATGAGCAGAACAAGGGGAACTTCAAGAATCCCGAGAGAGTGCGGGTCAGTCATGTTGTCAAGCATATAAACGGGTTTGTGGACAGCAAGACGGCCCTGCAGGAAATTGAAAAAGCAAAAGCGGAACTTGCCGGCGGCGCTATTTTTGAGGAGGTGGTCGCGAAGTATTCCGATTGCAAAGACAACGCCGGCGATCTTGGGTATATCGAAAGAGGCTTGATGGTAGAGGAGTTCGAGGATGTTGTTTTTAACTTAGGGCCGAACGAGGTTAGTGACATATTTAAAAGCCGGTATGGATATCATATAGTCAAGCTTTATGACAGGAGGCCGGAGACGACGGCGGCCCTGGAAGAGGTCAAAGATACGCTGGTCAAACAGCTCGAAGAGCAGATAAAAAAGGAACTGTTGGATACTTTTTTAGACGAGTTAAAGAAGGGTGCGAAAATCGAGGGGGTATAGTAGCTTCGAAGAAAAAATTTTTATTCAACCCGAAAGAGAGGGTAAAGTCGAGATGTTGGGTTTGTGTAAATTGACGGGCTTATTTATCGGGTTTTAGTTGGTTATTGCGATCGGGCGCAGCGATTTTGGGGGGCAAATCAGGAAAAACAGCGGGTTTTGATTTGGCGTGGGGCGGTTTTAGTATTAAACTTTAATCGGTGGGGTAAGAAGGCAATTAACGGCAGAATCAAGAATTGGAAAACTGCCGGAATGTGATTGGAACTATTCGACCCTGACTTTAGGTTAACAGTCGGCAGTAGAGTTTGGCCCGAAGATGCTGACTTGTAGGGGGCGATAAAAAGATTAAGTGGGGGGCCATAGAAGTTTCTTTCCGAGCGGGGTCCCTGCGCCAAGCATGTGCGCAGGGACCTTTTTTTGTAAAATAAAAAAAATCTGATCGTTTGCGGGATTTGTGTTAGTTCTTCTGTTTTAAGGGATTGTGTAGAGGCGGGTTGCCCGACAGGGGGCGGACGGCAGGAGAAGGGAAGTTTTTTTTGACATACTATATGTGGCTGTTATAATGGCTTGGCCAAGCGGATATAGTTATTTTTGATTTTCATGCGGGAGCGGCTTGTGAGGTGTCCATTCTGCAAGGAAGACCACGATACGGTTGTGGGTTCTCGGTCAAGCGACGCCGGCAGAATCATAAGGCGAAGGAGGAAATGCCTGGCGTGCAAAAGGCGCTTTACCACGTACGAGAAGATAGGTGAAAGCTTCAAGCTCTCTGTGGTAAAAAAAGATGACACGCGCGTTCCTTACGACAGGGACAAGGTTGTTGCGGGTTTGCAGAAGGCGTGTTATAAGAGGCCTGTTTCCGCCGAGCAGATTCAGGAAGTTGCCGACAAGGTTGAGGAGAGTATATTTCTGAACTTCGACAAGGAGGTTTCGTCGGCCTATATTGGCGAGACAGTGATGCGGTATCTTCATTCTGTTGACAAAGTTGCGTACATACGTTTTGCGAGTGTGTATCGTGACTTTAAGGATGCCGGTGAGTTAATAGAGGAAGTCAGCCAGATGATAGAGCAGGGAGCGGAGAGCACTCAACCCGGGCTCTTCGACGGCTGATGCCAAAGTCGGTCTTTGTGAGGGGCGGCTTTTGGCAGGAGTAAAGAGGGAGCGCAAGGATGCAGTTGAAAGTCACAAAAGCGGATGGGAGTGTAGAGGAGTATTTCCACACTAAGGTCATAGCGACGTTGAGTCATGCGCTCTCGGCGGTCGGCGATGCGGATGTTGCTGTGGTGGAGGGTCTTGCCGAAGCGATTACATACTTTCTTTACCGTAACGGCCGAAGGAATGTAACCAGCGGAGAGATATTTTCCATAATCAACGCCTGTCTTGCGGCTACCGGAAACGAGCAGGCGAGCAGTGTGTTGACCGAGCAGCACTGCAACAGGAAGCTCCGCCGGGAGAGAACCGAGGTGGTCAGCGGTCGGCTTGAGGAACTGTGCGACGCGGAGAGACTTTTTGGCCCTGAGGGGCAGAAGAATAAGATCAGGTGGGAAAAATCCGATATAGTTCGTCATCTGGTCAGAAATTGTAATTTGTCGAGGCAGATTGCCAGGACAATAGCCGGCATGGTCGAGCAGAAGATTCTGGGGATGGGGCTTACGGTGGTGCCGGCGAGTTTGATAAGACAGCTTGTGCTGGCTGACAGCGCGAGGGTACTTCGCGCCGAACAGCAGCTTCAGGCGGCTAATTAACTCAAACTGACTAATGGTCAGTTTGGAATATTAAAAATCAAATATCAAAAATCAAAATTGCGGAATCCCGAAACGACATCGGGATGGCTTTTTTAGTGTTTTTGTTCCGTAAAACATGCTGGTAAATAAGAAGTTACATTAATTACTGATCATAATTCGGTCAGTTTGAGTAATTAACTCATTTCGAGGGTGGTTTTTGCCTTTTCAAAGACGTTTTTCTCCGTT
>CAYNKU010000006.1:0-4616 GCA_964397865.1 uncultured Pirellulales bacterium
CTATCGCACGTATCGCCCTGAGAAGGACGGTTTGTTCTGTGAGCGGATATTCGGGCCGGAGCGCGACTGGGAATGCGCCTGTGGCAAGTATAAGGGCACCAAGTTCAAGGGCATAATCTGTGACCGCTGCGGGGTGAAAGTTACGCACAGCCGGGTGCGCAGGAAGAGGATGGGGCATATCAACCTGGCGGCGCCGGTGGTTCATATATGGTTTTTCAAGGCTATTCCCAACCATCTCGGTACGCTGCTTGCGATGAAGACCAGCGATCTGGAAAAGATAATCTATTTCCAGGATTATGTGGTTATCGATGCGGGCCAGAGTCCGCTGCAGGTCGGCCAGCTCCTCAGCGAGGAGGAATACAACGAGGCGGTCAGGAAATACGGCAGCAGTTTCAGGGCGGGTATGGGCGCCGAGGCGATCAAGACGCTTTTGATGGGTCTGGATTTGGAAGCGCTCAGCAGTGAACTTCACGCCCAGATAAGCCAGACGGGCAGCACTCAGAAGATCAAGGACCTGACCAAGCGTCTTAAATCGGTCAACGCCGTCAGGAGCAGCACCAACAAACCCGAGTGGCTGGTGCTCGAGGTTATACCTGTTATACCGCCTGATTTGAGGCCTCTTGTTCTTCTTGAAAGCGGCAATTTCGCGACCAGCGATTTGAACGATCTTTACAGACGCATTATCAACCGCAACAACCGCTTGAAGAAGCTCATAGACCTCAATGCCCCGGAAGTTATTATCCGTAACGAAAAAAGGATGCTCCAGCAGGCGGTGGATTCCCTGCTGGACAACGGCCGCTGCCGCAGGAGTGTATTGGGCAGTAATAACAGGCCTTTGAAGAGTCTTACCGATATGATAAAGGGCAAACAGGGCCGGTTCCGTGAGAACCTGCTCGGCAAGCGTGTGGATTATTCGGCTCGTTCGGTTATCGTTGTCGGGCCGAATCTTAAACTGCATCAGTGCGGTCTGCCCAAGCGGATAGCTCTTGAGCTTTATCAGCCTTTTATTATCCGCAAGCTCAAGCAGCACGGTCTTGTCGATACGATAAAAAGCGCCAAGCGCATGATAGAGCGCCGGGATGAACAGGTCTGGGATATTCTCGAAGAGGTCATCCATCAGCATCCGGTACTTCTTAACCGCGCCCCGACGCTCCACAGAATGGGTGTTCAGGCCTTTGAGCCGATTCTTGTGGAAGGTAACGCGATAAAGCTGCATCCGCTTGCCTGCCGGGGATTTAACGCGGACTTTGACGGTGACCAGATGGCGGTTCATTTGCCTTTGAGTATTGAGGCGCAGGCCGAGGCCCATACTTTGATGATGACTACGAGTAATATTTTCTCGCCTTCGAACGGTTCTCCCATGGTCGGTCCGAGCCAGGATATGGTTATGGGCAATTATTATTTGACGTTTATGAGCCCTGCTGAGGAGTCGGAGCCGAAGGAAAAGGCTGAGACGGCCGCCTTTAAGGATACGTTCGAAGCCATGATGGCTTATGATTTGGGCAAGATCGGTTTGCATGAAAGGATCAGACTTCGCACCGACAAGGTCGTGGTGGACAGCTCGAATCCTCTGGAAGCTGCGGGGCAGGACGCCGGGCAAAAGCTGATAGAGACGACGGTCGGCAGGTGTTTGTTTAACGACATGCTGCCTGACAAGATGCCGTTTTATAATATGACGATGTCGGGCAAGAAGCTCAGCCGGGTAATCAGCGACTGCTTCAAGCTGGCAAGCAGCAAGGATACGGTCGATCTTCTGGATGATATAAAAGATATAGGCTTCAAGTACGCCACGCTTGCGGGTCTTAGCTTCGGGCTTAAGGATTTGAAGATTCCCGCCAAGAAGCAGGAGATCATCGAAGCAACCGAGAAGAAGATCAAGAAGATACAGAAGAATTTCAGTGCGGGTGTTCTTACCGAGGGCGAGCGGTATAACCAGGTTATAGACGCCTGGACCAATGCGCGTGTTGCTGTTACCAATGAGATGATGCGCGGCCTGAAGAACGATACTACCGACGAGGGCGAGGCTTATCTGAACCCGATATACCTTATGAGCGATTCGGGCGCCCGAGGCAGTGTCGACCAGATCCAGCAGCTTGCGGGTATGCGGGCTTTGATGGCCAAACCGAGCGGAGAGATCATCGAGACGCCGATCAAATCGAATTTCCGCGAGGGTTTGACGGTTCTGGAGTATTTCAGCTCGACTCACGGCGCGCGTAAGGGCCTTGCTGATACGGCCCTGAAGACCGCGAATTCCGGTTATCTTACCCGTAAGCTCATCGATGTGGCTCAGAATGTTATTATTTCCGAGCACGACTGCGGCACTTTGCAGGGTATTACCAAGAGTACGGTCAGCAGGGGCGATCAGGTCGATATTCCGCTGAGCGAACTTATCACGGGCAGAACCGCCAGGGATAATATTCGCAATCCCATAATGGACGAGATGATCGTCAGGGAAAACGAGGTTATTACGCCGGAGATAGCGGCGAAGATAGAGGCTCTGGGGATAGATACTATCAGGGTCAGGAGTCCTCTGACGTGTGACAGTCCTGCGGGTATATGCGCGAAGTGCTACGGCTGGGACCTTAGTACCGCTCGTCTTGTCGAGGAAGGGTTGGCGGTTGGTATTGTGGCCGCCCAGTCGATCGGTGAGCCCGGGACGCAGTTGACGCTTCGGACGTTCCATACCGGCGGCGTCGCTTCGAGAGCTATTCTCGAGCGTGACCAGGCGGCTACGCACGCCGGCACGATTCAATATCGGGATTTAAACTCGGTTTCGGTTAAGCAGGCCGACGGTACGACACAGGTAGTTGCGTTGAAGCGTAACGGTGAGATGGCGATTCTGGATGCCAAGGGCAGAGAGCTCGATAAGTTCAAGATTCCTTACGGCGGGTTGATAGCTGTTAAGGACGGCGAGACTGTCAAGACCGGCACAATCCTGTTCGGATGGGATCCGCACCGTACGCCGATTCTGGCGGAAGTGGCGGGCTTTATCCAGTTCGTGGATATCGTCGAAGGCGAGACTATCCGTATCGAAGAAGAGCGCAAGGGCCAGATCGATAAACCGGTTGTTATCGAACATAAGGGCGACAAGAATCCGCAGATCATAATAGAAGACGGTCAGGGCAAGATACTCGATGTTCACTATCTGCCCGCGGGAGCGAGGATCGAGGTTGCCGAGGGCCAGGAGGTTCAGGCAGGCCAGTTACTTGCTCATCAGCCCAGAGCCACGGGCGGTACGCAGGATATCACAGGCGGTCTTCCGAGGGTTACGGAAGTTTTCGAGGCACGCAAGCCCAAAGACCCGGCGGCTATGGCGGAGATCAGCGGTAAGGTGGAACTGCGAAGCGACAAGCGCAAGGGTAAGATGACCATCATTATCCGAAGCGAAAGCGGAATGGAGAAAGAGCACCATGTTCCGAGGGACCGGCATTTGAATGTGCATACCGGCGATACGGTCGAGGCCGGCGATCCGCTTACCGATGGTCCGCTGGTTCCGCATGACATCCTTCGAATCAAGGGTGAAGAGGCGCTGCAGAGGTATTTGACCGCTGAAATTCAAAATGTCTATCGTTCGCAGAACGTGCACATCGACGATAAGCACGTCGAGATCATCAGTTCCCAGATGATGCGAAAGGTGGAAATCGATTCTGTCGGCGACAGTTCGTTTTTGCCGGGAGAGGTTGTCGATAAATTCGAATTCCGCAGGGAAAACGAGAAATTAGCCGGCAGTCTTAAAATATCGAATGTCGGGGACGCTGCCGATCTGGCGGAAGGTCAGGTTATCGAGAAGGATAAACTGGCGGGGATAAACGAAAAACTTGAAATGATAGGCGCTGCGCCGGCTAAAGGCAAGAAACCCAGACCCGCTACCGCCAAGACGCTGCTTTTAGGGATAACCAAGGCGTCACTACAATCCGAGAGCTTTATAGCGGCGGCGAGTTTCCAGGAAACAACTAAAGTCTTGACCGAAGCATCGTTAGCTGGTAGGATGGATCAGCTTAACGGTTTGAAGGAAAATGTTATCCTTGGGCATCTGATTCCGGCAGGTACGGCTTTTAAGCCTTATCTTGAGATGAGGATCAAGCATCTTGCCGAGGCTCCGCTGCCGAAGGAATTCGAAGAGATCGCTGAAATCAGGGAAGCCAAAGATGCCGAGGCCAAGGCCGACGCCGCTATTAAAGAGGCTTTGGGTATCGAGTAGCAGATAATAAGGAATTGAGATTGGAAGTATAAATTATGCCGACTATTAATCAGTTAGTGAGAAAGCCCAGGGCGAAGAGCAAGGGTCGTAAACGTATATCCGAAATCAGCGGTTCGCCGCAGAAGCGCGGCGTTTGCCTGGTTGTCAGGACGCAGACGCCGAAGAAGCCTAACTCGGCTTTGCGTAAGATGGCCCGTGTGCGGCTTACGAACGGAAAAGAGGTTAACGCCTATATACCGGGTATAGACCATAATCTTCAGGAGCACAGCACCGTTTTGATTCGCGGCGGAAGGGTCAGGGACCTGCCCGGCGTGAGGTATCATATTGTTCGCGGCGTGCTTGATTGTGCGGGCGTGGCCGAGAGGAAACAGGGCAGAAGTAAATACGGCGCCAAGCGGCCCAAGTAGCCGGGCGC
>CAYNKU010000006.1:4716-9923 GCA_964397865.1 uncultured Pirellulales bacterium
TCGAATCAGCAATTAAAGCCTGATTCGAAGTATAACAGCAAACTCGCTGCGAAGTTTATTAACTGCCTGATGCTGGACGGCAAGAAAAGTATCGCGGAGAAGGTCTTTTATGACGCTATGGAGATTATTGCCAAGAATATAAAAGATGCTGAGCCTCTTGAGGTTTTCGAAAAGGCGATAAATAATGTTAAGCCTTTGATAGAGGTCAGGAGTAAGCGAGTCGGTGGTTCGAGTTATCAGGTGCCGATGCAGGTCAGCGCAAAACGTCAGCGGTCGCTGGCTTTCAGGTGGATACTGGATTCGTGTCGGGGCAAAAAAGGCAAACCGATGGCTGAGCGCCTGGCCGCTGAATTGACCGATGCTTATCATGAACGAGGCAGCGCGATGACAACGCGTGAGAATATTCATAGAATGGCTGAGGCCAACAAGGCGTTTGCTCACTTTGCCTGGTAATATCTGACTTTATAAACTGCCGCGGAATTTTTCGAATGACCGTGGCAGTTTTTTTATATACACTTTTATGTGTCTTTTTTTGGATGCGGTAAGTTCGGTGAAAAGGACTGGTTTGGATGGCAACTGACTTGATGAAAACTCGCAATATCGGTGTGATGGCGCATATCGATGCCGGTAAGACGACGGTTACCGAGCGGATTCTTTATTACGCCGGCAAGACTTATAAAATGGGGGAAGTCCATAATGGGACAGCGGTTATGGATTTTATGGAAGAGGAGCAGAAGCGCGGTATTACGATTACTTCGGCTGCGACCAAGTGTCCGTGGAAGGATTTTGTGATCAACCTTATAGATACGCCGGGGCACATCGATTTTACGGCTGAGGTTGAAAGGTCGCTGCGGGTTCTCGACGGCGCGGTGGCGGTGTTTGACACCAGCGAGGGTGTCCAGGCGCAGAGCGAGACCGTCTGGAGACAGGGGCAAAAATACTCTCTGCCTTGTTTGTGTTTTATGAACAAAATGGACAAAGTGGGCGCCGATTTCAATATGAGCGTTGAAAGTGTCCGTGACAAGCTCCTGGCCAATCCGATCGTACTGCAGCTTCCGATCGGGATGGAAAGTACGTTCAAGGGGATAATAGACCTTATAGAAATGAAGGCGGTTTTTTATAAACCCGAAAAACTCGGCGCAACTTACGAGGAGACCGAAATTCCGGATGATTTGCTCGGGCAGACGAAGCAAAAAAGAAGCGAGATGCTCGAGCTTGCCTGTGAGCACGATGAGGAGCTGATGGATCTGTATGTTCACGATAAGGCGGTGCCTGTGGAGCTAATCAACAGGGCGATCCGCAAAGGGACATTGGAAAACAAGCTTCATCCTGTATTTGTGGGCTCGGCGCTTAAATATATCGGGGTTCAGAGGTTGCTTGACGGGGTTGTGGCTTTTCTGCCGTCGCCTTTGGAGAAGCCTGTTATAGTGGGTCATGCCCCTGGCGACGAAAATAAGAAAATAGATATAAAGTGCGACAAAAACGCGCCGCTGGTGGGACTGGTGTTCAAGATCACCAGCGATATCCACGGCGATCTGAATTTTATGAGGATCTATCAGGGGATACTGAAATCCGGCAGCAGGGTGCTGGATGCGACGCGCGGCAAAAAGGAAAATATCACGCGTATATTCGAGATGCACGCCAACGACAGGAAGATACTGGATTCAGCGAGCGCCGGCGATATTGTCGCGGTTGTCGGACTAAAGCAGGCGCTGACAGGCGATACCATTTGTGATACCAAGAAAGCGGTTTGCCTGCCGAACATCTCGTTCCCTGAGACGGTGATGAGTATGTCGATCGAGCCTGCGAGTTCGGCTGACAAGGCTAAACTTGCCGACGCCCTCGATAAGCTCAGGCGTGAGGACCCGACTTTCGGGTGTAAGTTCGAATCCGAGACAGGCCAGACGATAATAAGCGGGATGGGTGAACTGCATCTGGAGGTGCTCGAACATAAGCTGGTAAAGGAGATAGGCGTTAATGTCCGGATCGGCAAGCCCAGGGTCGCATATAAGGAAGCGACCAGAAGACCGGCGCGGGGTGAGGGTAAATTTGTTCGCCAGACAGGCGGGCACGGGCAGTTCGGGCATGTGGTGTTGGCTATTGAGCCGTTGATGACCGAAGACGGGCACTGGAAGCGCGAGATCGAGTTCGTAAGCAGGGCTGTCGGCGGTACTGTGCCGAAGGAGTACATCCCGGCGGTCGAAAGGGGCGCCAGGGACGCCCTGAGCAGCGGGCCTTTGGCGGGCTATCCGGTTGTCGGGGTCAGGGTCTGCCTGGTGGATGGTTCGTATCATCCGGTGGATTCTTCGGATATCGCATTCGAGCAGGCGGCGGCAATGGCGCTGGAGGACGCCTACAAAAACGCTGAGCCGGTACTGCTTGAGCCTGTGATGTGTCTTCAAGTGGTAATCCCGGAGGCTTATTTCGGAGCCGTCCAGGGTAATCTGCTCGGTAAAAGGGGCCTGATCACAGACGCCAGGACGCACGGGAGTGTGCGGATCATCGATGCGAAGGTGCCGCTGGTGGAGATGTTCGGGTATTCGAGCGACCTGCGAAGCGCCACGGCCGGGCGGGGTACTTTTACGATGGAACCGATGAATTATGAAAAGGTGCCGGAGCAGTTGGCAAAAAAAATTCTTTTTTAGTATTTTTTTAACATTTTTTGATTTTTTTTAACATTTTGTTGACAGTTTTAGGAAGCTGTGATACAGTCTTGCTTTTCCGGCCGTAGCGAGCAGGGCCAGGGAAGGCTTTGCGTAAGACTTAGTTGGGCTGTGGCACGTCTGTTTTGTGGTTTTCAGGGATGGTTTGATAAATTTAAGGGCCTGCGGGGCCGACAAAAAGGCCTTTTTTGGCCGGTGAAGCGGCAAAAGGCCCGGTTCATTAAGGAAGGCGGATTATAAGTTGTTGCCGGGATTTTGACCGGCGATTAGTTGAAAACAACCAATAAATGGCCTTTCCTGCCGAAAATAACCGACATAAAGTTAGTAATAAGGCCATGCTATACTCTAAAAGCGGCCCGATGGCGGTATTTTAGGGTGAATGGTGAGTTTGGATAAGAGCTTTGCAGTGAGCAGGGCTTTTTGGCAGCCGGGGCTTATGGATGCCCCGGGGTTTTGCGGCAGATTGGGCTTTTTGGCAGTTATAGAGGTAAGTTATGGCGACTGAAACCGAACGGATCAGAATCAGAATGGAGGCGTATGATCACAGGGCTCTTGACGCCTCGGCGAAAGAGATAGTCGAGCATGCCCGCAGGACCAACGCTCGTGTGAGTGGGCCGGTGCCGCTGCCGACGCGTATCGAGAGGTATACGGTTCTGAGGAGTCCTCATATTGACAAGAAGTCGCGTGAGCAGTTCGAGTTACGGACGCATAAGCGTTTGATAGATATACACGAGGCCAATGCCAGGACGGTTGAGGTTTTGAATCGTCTGGTGGTACCGGCAGGTGTTTTTGTGAAGATCAAAGCTTAAGTCGTTATGAGGATGAGCTTTTTATTGGTGTCGAGGCTTTAGATAATAATGGCGATGTTACTGGGCAAGAAAATAGGAATGACGCAGGTTTATGACCCGCAGGGTAATTTGCTTGGCGTTACGGTGATCCAGGCGGGGCCTTGTGCGGTTATGCAGGTCAAGACGAAAGAGACCGACGGGTATAACGCGGTTCAGTTGGGTTTCGAGGATGTAAAGCCTTCTCGAAGAAAAGATCCCGCAGTGGGCCATGCCGATAAAGCCAATACGGCGCCGAAGAAATTTGTCAGGGAAGAGCGGCTTGACGATAACAGTGAGCCGGAGTGCAAAATCGGCGACAATCTTACGGTTTCGGTTTTTTCTGATATTAAGGCTGTCGATATCAGCGGTACGAGCAAGGGTAAGGGATTTGCCGGCGTGATGAAGAGGCACGGCTTCGGCGGTTTTCCGGCTTCACACGGTACCGAAAGGAAACACCGTGCTCCGGGTTCGCAGGCCAGTTATGGCACCGACCTCGGCCACGGTGGTAATATTAAAAGAGGCAAGAGAATGGCCGGACATATGGGCAACTGTCGAGTGACGAGCAAGAACCATGATCTTGTGACGATAGATGAGGAAAATAATCTGCTTGTTGTTAAAGGCTCGGTGCCTGGTCCGGCGGGCGGTTATGTGATAGTTCGCAGTGCCAAGAAGTGATAAGGGAACCTCTAAAAATGCATTTTGGCGAACAAGTGAATATTTTTTATTCTGGGCTGCGTCAGGAAAGTTCGACCTACCCACCAGTAGGCCTGCATTTTCCTTCCTTGCCAGAATACAAAAATCTTCTACTTGTCGCTCAAAAGCCATTATTAGAGCTACCCTAAATATTTGGAGAACGGGATTTGGAAATGATCCGGTTGGCTGTTTACAACAGAGAGGGTAAAGAGGTGGAGACCCTGAAGGTCGACGAGGCGGTTTTTGGCCGATGGGTCAGATATCCTTTGCTTAAGCAGGCGATAGTTATGTACCAGGCGAACAAGCGAGTCGGCACCGCTGCGACGAAGGACAGGAGTATGGTTTCCGGTTCGACCAGGAAGCTTTTCAGGCAGAAAGGAACCGGTAACGCACGTGTAGGCAACAGGCGGACCGGTAAGCGTGTCGGCGGCGGTGTAACTTTTGCGAAGACTGTCAGGGATTTTGGCCGGAGGATGCCCAAAAAGCAGAGACAGCTTGCGAGGGATTCGGCGGTTCTGGCGAAACTTTTGTCCGAGAATCTTTTAGTGGTCGATGAGTTGAAGTTCGAGAAGCCCGGGACGAAGGAATTTGCCGGCGTTCTGGGTAATTTAAAGATCGATCGCAGTTGTCTTGTGGCTGTGAGCGATTACGATGAGAATCTTTACAAGTCGGCTCGTAATATTCCGAAGGTAGCCGTTACGGCGGTTTCGGACCTTAATGCCGGTGATATCTGCCGGTATCAGAAGATGTTGTTTACCAAAGACGCGTTTTTGTCTTTGTCTAATCCGGGCCGATAAGGTCAGTATAAGAAGGTGCTGAAGTGGACGATTATAAAGTAATAATCAAACCTTTGATAACCGAACAGGGTATGCACTTTGCGAACGTCAAGGGCGCTTATTCTTTCGAGGTGAACAAGAGAGCGAACAAGACTCAGATCAAAAACGCGGTCGAGAAGATTTACGGTGTGAAGGTAAGCAAGGTTCACACGGCCAACCGCAAAGGCAAGTATCGCAGGCAAGGCAGG
>CAYNKU010000006.1:10023-22965 GCA_964397865.1 uncultured Pirellulales bacterium
GCACGCAGGAACGGTTCTGTGAATGACTATTCTGAGCTTACGACGACCAAGCCGGAGAAATCGCTTTGTGTGAGGATAAAGAAGAACGGCGGCAGGAATCATCACGGTGTTACCACGGCTCGTTTCAGGGGCGGTGGAGCGAGGAAGATTTACCGTGTTATCGATTTCAAACGTAATAAAGACGGTATTGCCGCGAAGGTGGCGACGATCGAGTACGATCCTAACCGGAATTGTTTCATATCGCTTCTGCATTACGCTGACGGCGAGAAGAGGTATATACTCGCGCCGCAGGGTCTGAAGGTCGGCGATAAGGTCGAGAGCGGGATGTCGTGTGAGCCTGCGGTCGGTAACGCGATGCCGATGGCGGCGATTCCGAGCGGTCTTGAGATTCATAATATCGAGATGACGGCGGGCCAGGGCGGCAAGCTGGTGCGAGGCGCGGGTAACTCGGCGAGGATCGTTGCCAAGGAAGGTGACTGGGTTACAGTAGTTTTGCCGAGCGGCGAGATGCGGATGCTTCGTAAGGAGTGCCGGGCTACGATAGGGCAGTTGAGTAATCCTGATTTTCAGAATATCAAGATCGGCAAAGCCGGCAGGAAGCGTCATATGGGGCGCAAGCCTCACGTGAGGGGCAAGGCGATGAACCCTGTGGCGCACCCGATGGGCGGGGGCGAAGGCAGGGCGAACGGCGGACGTCATCCGTGTTCGCCGACGGGTGTTCTGGCGAAAGGCGGTAAGACGAGGAATCCGCGCAACAGGAGTAATAAGAGAATTATACGAAGGCGTAAGAATGTAAGACAAGGCCAGTTGGTATTGTAATTTTCGTGTTTCGGCGGGAATGGCCGGAGCTGATTTTTGGATTCCGAAGGCTGAGGAAATTAAATGGGAAGATCGCTTAAAAAAGGGCCGTTTGTTGACGAGAAGCTCCTGGCAAAGGTAAAAAAGCATATGGAGACGGGTTCTCACGAACCTATCAAGACCTGGGCGAGGAGATGTACGATAGTACCGGAATTTGTGGGCTATACTTTTATGGTTCATAACGGCAAGATATTTCACAAGATATTTGTTACCGAAGATATGGTCGGGCATAAGTTAGGTGAATTTTCGCCGACCAGGATTTTCAAAGGTCACTCGGGCAGAAAGTAAAAAAGGTTTTTTGAGATGCTAAGTGCGAGTAAGTTAAAAGAGCTTTTTAAGGAGCGTGAAATCAGCCTTGATGATCTTGCGGGTCAGCTTGTGCGGGGCGGCCTGAACAAGAAGCAGGCCCTTTCGGCTTTAAGGAACTGGCAAAAGGGACTCTTCAAGCCTTTGCCCGGCAGGGAGGATATCCGTCATCTGGCGGCAGCTTTGTCTGTCGAGGTGAACGATCTGCTCGATTGGCGTTCTTGCTGTCGGTATGCTCCTCTTTCACCGACCAAGGCTAGGCCGGTTGCGAAGTTGATTGTCGGCAGGAGTGTTCAGGACGCGATGGATATTCTGAAATTTACGCGAAAGCGGGCGGCGCCGATAATTAACAAGGTGTTGAAAAGTGCGGTGGCTGATGCCGATGAGCAGCAGGCTGAAGTAGATGATCTTTATGTAAAGCAGGTTCGCGTTGATGACGCGGGGCTGAGGATCGGAACGAAGCGATGGATTGCCAAGGACAGAGGCAGGGCTCATCCTATTCGCAAAAAGGCCTGTCATATACATGTAACGGTCGCAGAGGTTTAAATTTTAATAGCGCGGGAATTTGTAATAATAATTAAGAAGAGTGATTTGGCTAAAAGGGTTATGTGAAAGCAGTTGAATTGACAATCGCCTGTAAGGTGAAAAGGCAAAATTAATTATGGGTCAAAAAGTATCTCCAATCGGTTTTAGAACGGGAATTACTCTCGGATGGCAGAGCACATGGTTTGCGCCGAAGGCTGATTACGGTAAGTTTCTTGTCGAGGATCAGCGGATTCGTGATTATGTCGACAGGAAGTATAACCGTCAGATGCCCAAAGGCGCGGTAGCGAAAACCGAAATAATCCGTACGCGTAACGAAGTTAAAGTGACCCTTCACAGCGCCCGGCCGGGCATAGTTATCGGCGCCAGGGGCGACGAAGTGGATAAATTGAGAGATGAACTCGAAGAACTTACCGGCCGGAAGGTCAATGTTAATGTAATAGAGATAAAGGAACCCGATCTGAGTGCGGCATTGGTGGCTGAGTCGATAGCGGAGCAGCTTAGCAAGAGAGGCTCTTTCAGGCGTGTTATGAAGCAGCAGTGCGAGTCGGCGATGAACGCGGGCGCTAAAGGAGTAAAGATAATCTGCAGCGGTCGCCTTTCAGGGGCTGAAATAGCCCGCAGTGAAGGTCAGAAATTAGGCAGTATTCCGCTGCACACCCTTGATGCCGATGTGGATTACAGTACCGCGACGGCGAGGACTACTTATGGCGCGATCGGTATAAAGGTGTGGATATACAGGGGTAAGTTCGGTGAAGTTGTCGAGGCGAGGCCGAGTCGTCCTCGCCGGCCTCAGAGGCGAACGTTCGGTTCGTTCGAGAGTAGAAAATCGTCTTCAGCCAGGCGAAGTGGTAAGAGCAGTTCCGCGTCTGCTGCCGCTGGAGCGGCACCTAAGGCACCTAAGGCGCCTGCGGCACCTAAGGCACCTGCGGTACCTGAGTCACCTAAGACACCTGAGGCCCCTTTGGTACCTGAGGCACCTTCGGCGGATACGGATGCCGGTGGTTCGGTACCGCAAGCAGGCGACAAAGAGGCCGGCGGAAAGACCGAGAAGGCATAAAGGGCGAAACTTGTAAGAGTAGTTATCTGTAAAGGTGTTAGACAATGGCGATGATGCCGAAAAGAGTTAAGTATCGTAAGAGCCAGCGCGGCAAAATGAAAGGTAATGCTTCACGGTCCAATTATGTGGCGTTCGGCGAGTACGGTCTGCAGGCTTTAGAAAGCGACTGGATAAGTGGAAGGCATATCGAGGCTGGTCGAGTCGCGGCAACTCATTTTCTGCATCGTGAGGGTAAAGTATATATCAGAATATTCCCGCATAAGCCGGTGAGCTCCAAGCCTTTGGAGACACGTATGGGCAAGGGTAAGGGTGAGCCCGATTTCTGGGTTGCGAGAGTTCGGCCGGGTCAGATTTGTTTCGAGATAGGCGGGGTGACGGAGGATTTGGCGAAGCGCGCCCTTTTGCGAGTCGCGCATAAGATGCCGATCAGGTGCAGGTTTGTTAAGCGAAGGCATTCATTATAGTAAGGCAGGTCCGAAGAGATGAAAGCGCAGCATTACCGCGAGATGAGCACAGACGAACTTGAGAACAAGCTCGAAGAACTCGAGAAGCACTGGTTCGATTTGAAGTCGCAGGCTGTTACGGAGAAGCTGGAGAATTCCAAAGCGCTGCGAAATGTAAGGCGTGATATTGCCCGGATTAAAACGGTTATGCATGAAAGGAAGTAAGGACGTGTAAAAAAATTATCTTTCATTTTGGCTGGCTGTAGCTTCGGCCGGCGGCGTCAGAAATACTCACCCTACAACGAGTAGGACTGCGTTTTCTTCCTTGCCGGCCTTGTCCTCGCTAACGCCAAAATAAAACCTAATTTATTTACAAGTCCTAAGTTATTGTCCTTTGGACGATAGGAAAGCTGAATATGCAGGAACAGAAATTGAAAACGGTCAACGCTGTGGTGATAAGCAAAAGCGGCAACAAGAGTATAATAGTGGCGATCGACTATAAGGTCAGGCATCCGAAGTACGGCAAATATATCAGGCGGCGCACCAAACTGGGTGTTCATGACGGGTCCAATGAGGCGAGTGTGGGCGATGTGGTTGAGGTTGCGCAGTGCAGACCTTACAGCAAGACGAAGAGCTGGCGACTGGTTAAGGTTTTAAGCAGGGCGGTTCAGCAATAGGATTTTGCGGCGGCCGACGGAGCCGTGATTCGAAGATAACAGGGAAATAGCAAAGTGATACAGCAGGAAACAAAATTGAATATTGCCGACAACTCGGGAGTGAAGTTGGCACAGTGTATCAAGGTGCTCGGCAAGGGCGGTTCCCGGGGCAAGCTGACCAGGCCCGTGGCGTCGATAGGCGATGTTATTTGTGTCGCTATCAAGAAGTCGCTGCCTACGTGTCAGCTTGACGACAAGAAGGTTCACAAGTGCGTGGTGATCCGTACGAAGAGTCCTGTCAAGCGTGCCGACGGCAGTTATGTACGGTTTGACAGCAATGCGGCAGTGATGATCGACGGCGAGGGCAATCCTATAGGTACGAGAATATTCGGAGCGGTTGCCCGTGAGCTTCGTGAAAAGAATTATATGAAGATCATTTCGCTTGCGAGCGAAGTTGTGTGAAGAGGTGAGTTGAGAGCCGAAGGTTAAAATCGGGAAGAATTTTGATATGGGTGTTCGTATTAAAAAAGGTGATAACGTTGAGATCATAGCCGGCGACCACAAGGGCGTTACGGGCAAAGTTTTGCGTGTGCTGCCGGATAAGAAGAAGGTTCTTGTTCAGGGTATTAACGTCGCCAAGAAGCATGTCAGGCCGTCCCGGAAGAATCCGCAGGGAGGCAGGATAAGCGTTGAGCAGCCTATCGATATGAGCAATGTTCTGCCGGTGAATCCGAAGAGCTCGAAGGGTTCGAGGGTTCGGCGTGTGGTGAATTCGGACGGCAGCAAAAAGAGACTTGCTATCGATGGTACGGAAATAGGAACGATAAGAAGGGCAAATAAAGACTGAAAAACGACTCGCCGGTAGGGCGAGGATAGCTGGTTTTGTATAGAGAACAGGTGTTTGATGGCGCGTTTGAAAGATTTATATAAGTCGAGTGTTGTACCGGCACTGATAGAGGAGTTCGGTTACAAGAATCCGATGGCGGTACCGCGGATGGAGAAGATCGTTGTCTCTATGGGTGTGGGACGGGCGGTACAGGACAAGAAATTCCTGGAACTGGCGAAAAAAGATATAATGATGATCACGGGCCAGATGCCGCTTGTTTGTAAGGCCAAGAAGAGCGTCTCGAATTTCAAGGTTCGCGCGGGCGATAAGACGGGGCTTAAGGTGACTCTTCGCGGTGTGAGGATGTACGAATTTCTGGACAGACTTATCAGCCTGGCGATCCCGAGAGTGAGAGACTTTCGAGGGCTCAGCACGAAAGGTTTCGACGGCAGAGGCAATTACTCGATGGGACTGGCGGAGCAGAGCGTTTTTCCTGAAATCGATGTCGGAAAGATCGAATTTCAGCAGGGCATGAATATAAATCTTGTTACGACGGCCAAGAGCAACGAGGAAGCGAAGAAGATGCTTTCGCTGTTCGGGATGCCGTTCAAGAGGACAGATAAAGACAGGTAATAATTTTAATCGTTGCCTGGTATCAGGCATCAATATAATCGGAGCGTTCGGATGTCAACAAAAGCACTGGAAAACAAGGCTGAGAAGAAGCAGAAATTCCGTGTTCGGCAGTATACGCGCTGTCAGCTTTGCGGAAGGAGCAAGGCGGTTTACAAGAAGTTCAAGATTTGCCGGATTTGTTTCAGGACGCTGGCGAACGAGGGCAAGATACCCGGAGTTAAAAAGGCCAGTTGGTAGGTTGAAGAATCGCGTTTTTGAAATTGACGTGGAGTCTGATTTATGAGTTTAAGCGATCCAATAGCTGATATGCTGACGAGAATTCGCAACGCTGTGCGTGTGGATAAAGAGAGTGTTAACGTAAAGGCGTCGAAGATATGCGAAGGCATAGCGGCGGTGCTCAAGCAGGAAGGCTTTATCAGAGATTACGACCGGATCAATGACGGCAAACAGGGCATAATCCGGATTTTTCTGAAGTATGATATCGAAGGGCGTCCGATTATAAACGAATTGATCAGGGTCAGTAAGCCCGGCAGAAGAGTGTATGCCTCTGTCGACGATATTCCGCGTGTTTTGAACGGCATGGGAGTGACGATTGTTTCGACGAGTAAGGGCATAATGAGTGACAGGACGTGCCGCGAGGAGAGAGTCAGCGGCGAAATTCTTTGTACGGTGAGCTAATGAGTCGTATTGGAAAACAGATAATTGAAATTCCTCAGGGCGTTAAGGTTGAGCAGAAGGGTGGACATCTTAAGGTAACCGGGCCGCTTGGCAGTCTGGAGATGGATTGCAGTTCGCTTGTAGAAGTTAAGGTGGACACATCGGCCTCGACAATAACCGTTGAGAATAACAGTCCCGAGGTTCGCGAGAACAAGCAGATGCACGGGACGACGAGGGCCTTGATAGCGAATATGGTTACCGGTGTGAGCAAGGGTTTCGAGAAAAAGATGGAGATATACGGCACCGGCTACAACATAAAGGAGCAGGGCGGTAAGGTTGTACTTAATGTCGGTTTTTGTCATCCTGTGGAATTGCGTGTACCCAAGGGTGTAAAGGTTGCGATCGAGGTTCCAGCTACCAGGGGTAACGAAGTGCCGGCTAAATTTACGTTGTCGGGAATTGACAAGTGTGTTCTCGGCCAGTTTGCGGCCGATATTCGTAAAGTAAGACCGCCGGAGCCTTATAAAGGAAAAGGAATTCGTTATGCTGACGAATATGTCAGGCGTAAGGTCGGTAAGGCATTTACTTCCGGAGCGGTATAGTTTAGGAACAGGTTTCTATGATAGGTGAGAAGGCAAAAAAAGCGGCTGTCAGGCGCAAATATCATGTTCGTAAAAAAGTTTTCGGAACGGCCGAGCGGCCGAGGCTGTCGGTGTTTCGTTCGAACAGGAATATTTACGCTCAGATAATAGATGATGTTGCCGGAGTTACGCTTGCTTCGGCGAGTACGCAGTCGAAGTCGCTGCAGAAGCAGTTGAATAATCGCGGAGATATAAAGGCGGCGGCGATGGTTGGTGAGCGAATAGCCAAACAGGCTGTCGGCGTCGGTATTAAGCAGGTTTGTTTTGACAGGAACCGTTATAAGTTTCACGGCAGGGTCAAGGCCCTTGCCGAGGGAGCGAGAAAAGGCGGTCTGGTTTTTTAAGAAAGAAACACTAATCTCTGGAGAACTAAATTGGCGGTAGAACCGGTTAAAGTATCTGGTCAGGAAGAAAGAGTTTTCGAGGACACGGTGGTAAAAGTGTACCGCTGTTCGAAGGTGGTCAAGGGCGGCCGAAGATTCAGTTTTGCGGCCTTGGTAGTTGTTGGTGACCGCAGCGGGACGGTAGGTATCGGCTATGGTAAGGCGAACGAGGTGCCGCAGTCGGTCGAGAAGGCTGTGAAGGACGCCAAAAAGAGTCTTCATAAAGTTTGCCTGGTCGGCCGGACGATTCCGCATAGGATCACCGGCCGTTACAGAGCGACCAAGATAGTGATGCTTCCGGCTAATCCGGGAACGGGTGTTATAGCGGGTTCCAGTGCTCGCGCGGTACTTGAGTATGCGGGTGTTGGAGATGTTCTGACAAAGGTTTTTGGAAGTACCTCGGCCAAGAATATTGTCAAGGCGACTTTGGACGGCTTGTTGAGATTGCGTAACAAGCAGATGATTGAGTCGCTTCGCGGTGTTGAGGTTGAAGCTGTAAAAAGGTGGTGATTATTTAGATGCTAAATTACGAAATAACTACTAAGGCAGGTAAGCATAAAGCTCGCAGGCGTCTCGGCAGAGGCACCGGTTCGGGTCACGGCAAGATGTGCGGGCGCGGTCATAAAGGCGCCGGCAGCCGGGCGGGCGCTTCGTCGGTATCGCTTTTCGAGGGCGGCCAGATGCCTTTATACAGGAGAATTCCTAAGCGCGGCTTCAGCAATGTTCAATTTGCGACCCGTTATGAAGTTGTGAACGTTTCGCAACTGGAGCGGTTTGATGACGGCGCCGATATCGGTGCGGAGCAGTTGTCCAGGGCGGGGCTGATCGGCAGCCGAAGGAGTAAGGTGAAAATTCTCGGCGACGGCGAATTGACGAAGAGACTTTCGATAAGCGCTAATAAGTTCAGTAAGAGCGCCGAGCAGAAAATTGTCGCCTCGGGCGGCACGGCCAAGGTGGTGTAGTTGCTTTTAACGGAGCTGAATTTTAATAGTACGGTAATTTATATTAAAAGCTGATATGGTTAATTCGGGCGGAAAGTGGTGTCAAAGGCGGTTAATTTGAAACACTATCGGAAACGTTAATATGCTTGGAACAATAGTCAATATATTCAGGATTCCTGATCTTCGCAACAAGATAATCTTTACCGTGGCGATGCTGATAATCTACAGGATCGGTTTTCATATTCAGCTTCCGTGTATCGACCAGGCGAAGATGACGGCGGCGGTGGCCACACGGGATACCGAGGGTCCTCTCGGCAGGGCGGCGGAGATGATGCAGATGTTCAGCGGCGGCAACCTCAGTCAGAGCAGCGTTTTCGGGCTGGGTATTATGCCTTATATTACCGCATCGATCATACTTATGCTGCTGGGTGAGGTGATACCGGCGTTGAAGAAGCTGCGAATGGAGGGCCAGACGGGGCACAAGAAGATACAGGAGTATACGCGTTATCTTACCGTAGGTATCTGCCTGGTTCAATCGGTGGCGATTTTGAAGATGTTTGTTGGAGGCTATGCCTATCCGGGGATGGAAACGCAGGCGATGGTGATGGGTATTATTACGATGACGGCGGGCACTATCTTTCTTATGTGGCTCGGCGAGCAGATAGATGAGTATGGTATAGGAAACGGTATAAGTTTGATAATTATGGCGGGTATTATTTCGAGGATGCCGTGGGCGATAGGCAGCCTTATTGAAAATGTCGATCTTCGGGTCGCACCTCAGCCTGGGACGATCGGGCCGGCGAGGATATTGTTCCTTTTGGCGGCGTTTGTTTCAGTTGTTGCGGGCGCGATCCTTATAACGCAGGGTCAGCGAAGGATACCGATCCAGCAGGCCAAACAGATGCGCGGGCGGAGGATGTACGGCGGTGCAAGGCATTATCTGCCCTTGAGGGTAAATCACGGCGGAGTGATGCCGATTATTTTCGCTTCAAGTTTTATGACGTTTCTTCCGGTGATAGTCGCACAGGTCGCAAAGGTCGAGAGCCTGGCTAATTCGCCTTTTATGATGAGTTTGTCGGCGGCCATGATGCCCGGGGCCTATACATATAATATATTGTTTATGCTGTTGATATTTTTGTTTACTTATTTCTGGGTGACGGTTCAGTTTCAGCCCAATGAGATGGCCAAGAACCTTCGTGATTCCGGCAGTTTTATTCCGGGGCTTCGACCGGGCCGCAGGACGGCTGAGTATCTGGAAAGGGTGATGGCTCGGGTTACATATTTCGGGGCCGCATTTCTGGCGATAATCGCGGTTGTTCCTTCGGTGGTAACGATACTGCTGGGGGTGGAATGGCGGATAGCATCGTTTCTGGGCGGTACGGGATTATTGATCGTGGTTAGTGTTTCGCTTGACCTTGTGCAGAAAATCGAAGCCAACCTGCTGATGCGCAGTTACGAAGGCTTCAGCAGTTCGGGCAGGATAAAAGGAGCGTACGGATGAGAATAGTTTTACTGGGAGCTCCGGGTGCGGGCAAAGGGACTCAGTGCAAGAGGATTGTCGCCAAGTACGGATTAAGTCATCTTTCGAGCGGCGATATTCTCAGGCAGGAAAGGGCCGAGGGAACCGAACTGGGCAAAAAGGCCCAGAGTTATATGGATTCCGGTGCTCTTGTGCCGGATGATTTGATAGTTGAAATGATGGCGGGCGCGATCAAGAAGGCATCGGGAGTTGGTTTTGTGCTGGACGGTTTTCCGAGGACGGTTAACCAGGCGGCGGAACTGGATAAATCGCTCGCTGACGGCGAAAAGATAGACGCGGTTATTGACCTGGATGTCGATGATGAGGTTGTAGTTGACAGGATCAGCGGCAGAAGGAGTTGTCCGAAGTGCGGAGCGGTTTATCATGTTCGCAACTTAAAGCCCAGGGTCGAAGGGATATGCGACAATGATTCCACCGAGCTTGTGCAGAGGAAGGACGATTGTCCGGAAGTTATAGCTAACAGGCTTAAAAACTATTACCGGCAGACAAGGCCGGTGGTGGATTATTATAAAAAGAATAACAGGGTTTATGAGATTAACGCCAATGACGATGCCGATGAGGTGACCGGTTTGGTATTTAAGACTCTGGATTCTATCTCGGCTTAGGTTTTCAATGGCGATAATACTTAAAAGCCGTAGAGAGATTGATTTGATGTGTAAGGCCGGCAAAGTTGTAGCCGGAGTTCTTTCAAAATTGCAGGAAATAGCCGAGGCGGGAGTGACGACGGCGTATCTGGACAGCGTTGCTCTGGAAATGGTTGCCGGCGCCGGGGCGCAGGCCCTTTTCAAGGGCGTTCGCAGTCCGTATTCTCGGGTTGCTTTTCCGGGCGCGATCTGCATATCGCTGAACGAGCAGATAGTTCACGGGATTCCGAGTGATAAGGTAAGGCTGAAAGAAGGTGATGTCGTCAGTATCGATTTCGGCGCAAAGGTCGAGGGCTACTGCGGAGATGCGGCCGTTACGTTTGGCATTGGTAGCATCTCGGAGGAAAAGCAGCGCCTTATAGATGTGACAAAGCGTGTGCTTGATATGGCGATAGAGATGGCAAAGCCCGGAGTTAAGTGGAGCAGTATAGCTTCACGGATGCAGGGTTATGCCGAATCGGCCGGCTTTTCGGTGGTCAGGGACTTCGTGGGTCATGGTATCGGCCGGCAGATGCACGAAGAGCCGAGAGTGCCGAACTTTGTCAGCGAGGATTTGCTGAGAAACGATATATTATTGACAGAGGGAATGGTTTTGGCGGTTGAACCGATGATAAACTGCGGCGGCAGCGATGTTCGGACGCTCAGGGACGGGTGGACGGTTGTTACCGCGGATGGGAAATGTTCGGCTCATTTTGAGCATACGATAGCGATAGTTGAAAATGGTTGTAAGGTTTTGACCGTAGGATAAACGGCTGTGGCAAAAAAAGATACAATCAGATTGCAGGCGAAGGTTATAGACGCTTTGCCGAATGCGGTTTTCAAGGTGCAGCTTGAGAACGGTCATGAGATTATGGCTCATGTTTCCGGCAAGATGCGGATGCATTTTATTCGGATTTTGCCGGGAGATTCCGTTGTTGTTGAGATGAGTCCTTACGATCTCAACAGAGGCAGGATTGTTTTAAGGAATTAATTGTCGCCGCGGAGTTTATTTTAAGGCGTCTTTTTGAAAGCAGGTAGTTGGTGAAATGAAAGTCAGAAGTTCGGTAAAAAGGATATGTGAGAATTGTAAAGTTGTGCGTCGTAAGGGTGTTGTACGTGTGATTTGTACGAATCCGCGACACAAACAGCGT
Source organism: uncultured Pirellulales bacterium (assembly GCA_964397865.1). Lineage (GTDB taxonomy): Bacteria > Planctomycetota > Phycisphaerae > Sedimentisphaerales > Anaerobacaceae > CAYNKU01. The sequence goes on from CAYNKU010000006.1 coordinate 21,285, forward strand.
CAGGGGTAGTTTTACGCCCTCCCGCCGGCACGGGACAGACGCCTGTTATGACAGTCAGCTTATAAAGGAGCTATTATGCCGCGTATACTTGGTGTTGATATTCCAAACGATAAATCCATATGGATCGCCTTGACCCATATTTATGGCATAGGTCAATATACCTCCGCCGAGATTCTGGAGAAGGCGCGGATAGAAAAGTCTGTCAAGGCCGGTAAGCTTACCGAAGATGAGCTCAGCCGGGTTACGCAGATTATAGACAGTAATTACGTTGTCGGCGGGCAGCTTCGCAGACAGGTTCAGCAGAATATCGCCCGGCTGCGTGATATTGTCTGTTACCGCGGTCTTCGTCATAGAAAGGGTCTTCCTGTTCGCGGGCAGAATACTCAAAGCAACGCCCGGACCCGCAAGGGACCGAGGAAGACGGTTGCCGGCAAGAAGAGTGTAAAGGAAGCGCGCGGATAAGTGAATTGATATGAGCGATGACAGTTGTAATTGTTGAACGAGGACTTTTAAGCTAATGGCAAAAACACGGCGGAAAGCAAGGAAAAATGTAGTCAAGGCCCTGGCACATATAAGGGCTACGTTTAATAACACATTGATCACTATTACGGATATGGACGGCGATACTGTTTGCTCGAGTTCGTCGGGCTGCATCGGTTTTAAGGGGTCTCGCAAGAGTACACCTTTTGCGGCGCAGCAGGCGGCCCAGCGATGCGCGAACGATGCCATGCGTAACGGTGTTCGTGAGATCGAGATCAGGATAAAAGGGCCCGGGCCCGGCCGGGAATCGGCGATTTCGGCATTGCAGCAGGCGGGACTTCGTATTTCGTCGATAGAAGACGTTACACCTTTGCCGCATAACGGATGTCGGCCGCCGAAGAGAAGAAGGGTATAAAAAAGTTTTTTGGAGATAAATAAAAGAGATGGGACGTTACCTGGGGTCATCCTGTAAACAGTGTCGCAGAGAAGGCGTGAAGCTGATGCTCAAGGGTATCAGATGTGAGACGGCGAAGTGTCCGATAGAGAAGAAGCAGCGTAATCTTACTCCCGGTATGCACAGTTGGCGCAGAGGCAGGCTGAGTGAGTATGGTGTTCGTCTGCGCGAGAAGCAGAAAGTGAAAAGATATTACGGACTTCTGGATCGTCAGTTTATGCGTTACTTCCGCCTTGCGGAGCGTAAGAGAGGCAATACCGGTGAACTTCTTTTGCAGTTGCTGGAAAGGCGATTAGATAACGTGGTATATAAATTGAATTTTGCGCCGTCGCGAAAGGCCGCAAAGCAGCTTGTTTCGCACGGGCATGTTTATGTTAACGGTCGAAAGGTGGATATCGGCGATTATACCACGAAAGTTGGTGATAAAATAACGGTGAAGGGTTCCGAAAAAAGCGTCAAGAAGGTCAAAGAGCAGTTGGAAAGCAACGCTAATTTTACGACCCAGAATTGGCTGCAGCTCGATAGGACCAAACCTGAGGCTACTATTGTTTCGCTGCCTACGCGTGACGATGTTCAGATTCCTATCGAGGAGCAGTTGGTGGTTGAGTTCTGTTCGAGGTAGTAATATAGTCAAACTGACCGATTGGTCAGTTTGACGAAGACAGAAGTCAGGAGACAGAAGTCAGAATAAGGATTTTTTAGCAAATTTCAATTCGACTTGTGCGGGTTTCGCCTTGTCGGAGGAAA
>CAYNKU010000007.1:0-17878 GCA_964397865.1 uncultured Pirellulales bacterium
ATTTTCAGTCTTGGTGGTTTTGGGGGCCTTATCGGCGCTGGCCAGAGCGGGCCTGCTCGAACGAACCCTTCTTCTGGGCGTTTTTTGCTGCTGCCTTGCCGAGACCATAGTTTTACCGACGGCGACGGCGTCGGCGAGCTCGCCGAGCAAGAGGTCGATCGCCCTGATGGAATCGTCATTGGCCGGTATCGCGACATCGACGTTATCGGGGTCCGAATCGGTATCGAGGATTCCGATAGTGGGGATGCCGAGCTTTTTGGCTTCGCGAAGGGCGATATTTTCTTTGCCGGCGTCTACGACAACGACGATGCCCGGCAGGGAGGACATTTTTCGGATGCCCTGGAGGTTGGCCTTGATTTTTCTCATTTCGCGTTTGAGTCGCGAGGCCTGTTTTTTGCTTTCATTCTCGAGTGTTCCATCCTGCTGCATTGCTTCGAGCTGTTCGAGTCTCTGGAGCCTGGAACGAATGGTTCTGAAGTTAGTAAGTGTTCCGCCGAGCCATCGCTCGGATACGTAATGCATGGAGCATTTTTCGGCGGCTTTTTCGACGGCCTTTTGGGCCTGGCGTTTTGTACCTACGAAAACGACGTCTTTTCCGGCGGCTACGACCTCAGCGAGCAGCTTTTTGGCGATGAGTAAGCCGGCTAAGGTTTTTTTAACGTCGATAATATGTATTTTGCCTCGCTTGGCGTAGATATAGGGCTGCATTTTCGGATTCCATCGGCTTGCGCCGTGTCCGAAATGTACGCCCGCGTTAATAAGTTCGCGTGCCAACTCTTTAGCCACAAAAAACCTCCAAACACATTTTAAGCAATCTTCCCCGCCCGCACCTGACGGGCAATCGGAATGGCGAATCTAATGTATACCCGCAAATATGTCAAGAATTTTTGCTAAATATAGAAATATTTGGGCTTTGGGTGAAAATGGCGAAGCAGCGGGGGGGAAATCGCTAAAACTCTCGTTTGGGGGGATTGATTTTTTTACAGGGCTTAAATCGGCGCAAAATCCACCTGCCGCAGACGTGCCGCGGGGCGAAAACCACGGAGCATCGGCCGCAGGAGTTGTTTTAGTACCAGACGCTGATGATGATGTTCGACTCGACCTTTTTACCCGTTACTTCCCCGTAAATGGTATTGGTGCGCTTTATGTGGATATCGGGGTTCTTTGCAAGCCAGTCGGTGATCTGCTGATCGAGAAAATCGATCGCTCCGGCGTGGAGTTTCGTGAAGAAGGTTCTCACGCCCGTGATTCGTTCGGCGGGTGCGGCGGTTGGTGCAACAGCCGCCGGGGGCGCCGGTTTTGGCTGAGGGGCCGGAGTCGGCGGAGGGGACGCAGCCTTGGGTTGTGATTCCTTCGCTGCCGGCGCAGGACTGGCGGGGCCTCCGAGGTTCAGGGGGGTGTGCGAGATTCCGGACTTGCCGGGCGGCGGATCGATATCCTCGAAAGGGATCAACTCATCGTCGACTTCTTTCGGGGCAGGCCTATCGAGATCAAAATTATCCATTACAAGCCTCCTAAAAAAGATATGTTTATTATACCGTTCGGTCGGTCAACGACAAGGCGTAAAAAAAATAGTCTTAAGACAAGTGTGTGAGATTTTTTTCTGGCAAAAAAATCTCGCACACCAAGACTTACTAATTCGCAAAGCCCGTGGGGTCTTTTAGGCTTTTTGTCGGCTTCAGGGACTGGAGGGTTTCTGCTGGTCCTGTTTTTTTGCGTTTTCAGCTTCTTTTTTTGCTTTTTCGGCTTCTTCTTTGGCTTTTTGGGCTTCGGTTTTGGCTCTTTCGGCTTCTTTTTCGGCTTTTTGAGCCTCTATTTTGGCTTCATCGGCCCGGGATTTTGCCTTTTGTGCCTCGATTTTCAGTTTTTCAATTTCCGCGTGAGCCTCGGCGGTCTGGGCTTTTGCCTTTTCGGCTTCGAGGCGGGCCTTTTCGGTCTCGAGCTGGGCCTGCTTTTCGACGGTGGCGACCTTTTCCTCGGCTTTCTGGAAGCCGAGTTTTGCCAGTTCGGCCTCGGCCTGGGCTTTTTCGGCTTCTTGCCGGGCCTCTCTGACGGACTTGATGGCCTGGGCTTGTTCTTTTTCGGCCTGTCGTTCAACGTAGCTGGTATAAGCGGTAGCGCCAAACGGGTCGGTTATAGCCGTATGTAGGTCCCTGCTGTATTCGGGTGGCGCATACCTTTGCTTGACTTGGTTTATCATCTGCGCGTGCTCGACGCTGCCCGATGAGATACTCGGGGTGAGGATAAAGATGACCTCGTTTGCGCTTTCTTCGAAATCTTTACTGGAGAAAAGTATGCCCACTAAAGGCAGATCTTTGAAGAAAGGCACGCCTCGAATTACCGCTCGTTCCTCGCTTTTTTTGATTCCGCCTATAACCAGGCTCTCGCCGGGTTTTATGCGGTTCTCCGAAACCTCTATGGTGCGCTCGGTAATAACCGATGCCTGTACTACACCCTCGGGCTTGGATGTTGAACCGATTTGAATTTTGGTACTAAGTCCGATCGAACCATCCGCATATACATACGCGTTTACATCGAGTATATCTTCCACCCATTGATATTCGGTTAGCGAAAATGGCTCATCGAATCCTTCCTTGAGTAGTATTTTTTCAAGAGGTACGTTTTCCCGCGATACAATTCTCGCCTTTTCACCATTTACAGTTTCGATTACAGGGTTCATTAAAATCTTCAGATATCCTTGCGAAATCAACACGTCTACCATCGCCCTGAACTGATGGCCGAGTACTTCCTGGTTTCTCCAGTAGCCAACGTTTAGCCCGAAGTCCGAGCGTTTTGACTCTCGAAGCGAAGCGCCCGGAAAATTTGGCAGCAAGTTGCCACTTGAATCGGTTTTGCCGCCGAGAGTGACACCTTCGCCGAACAGGTTTTCCATCAAAAGCGTGGTTTCCCAGTCAGCGGTTTTATCTGCGAACCTCTCTAAAATGAGACAGTCGATGTTCACCTGAATGGGCTCGACATCGACTTTTTCGAGAAACTCGAGCAGCGAATCGGCGCTTTGCTGGCTTGGGCAATGTATTATAAGCTGATTGACTGCAGGGGATTGGCTGACCTCAAGTTTGAGCTGTTCCTTGACAAGACTGGTGAGTTTTTCGACAGTCAGATTCTTTGTGAAATAGAAAACCTTTACTCCGTTGTGTACAACAACTTTACTGGGCGGTGACCTGTAAAGTTCCGGCAGAGGGTTTCGGACGTTTGGGTTTTCCTTGATCTGGCTTATTTCTCTGAGTATTGCCTGTGACTGAAGTTCGGTGGCTTTTTCAGAGAAGAACTCGCCGCAGCCGGTGAGTGAAAATACGACAATGAGAGTAAAAACGATTATTGTAGCTTTAGTTAAGACAGGTTTTGGGCTGTAAATAATCATAATCCTTTACCCGATAACTGCTATAGGCTATTCCTTGCCTAGTTATCCTCCGAACTCGAACAATTGCAATCTTAGCATATATTTGGATATAGGCAAGTATAATCTGGTGAAATTAATGCTCTAAAGGCCAATTAGATGCGGTTGATTAAAAGATTAGACCGATGGGGCTTTTTTTGTTACTTTTATCGGATAATGGTGACGAAAAGAAAACAAAAAAATACGAGAGTGGGATTTGTGGCCCTGGGCTGTCCGAAGAATATCGTTGACAGCGAAAGGATGCTGGCGGAGATTGCGCAGGCGGGGTATGTGATAACGCCGGAGATCGATCAGGCGGATGTGGTGGTTATCAATACGTGCGGTTTTATCGAGCCGGCAAAGGCTGAAGCCCTGGAGGTGATAGGGCAGGTGGTGGAGGAAAAAAATAAGGGCCGGGTGGAAAAGGTTATCGTGGCGGGCTGCCTGGCCGAGAGGATGGGGGATGAATTGTTCAGTCAGGCTGACGGTATTGACGCGATCGCGGGACTCGGTGAGCGGGATAATATCGCTGAGATAATTAAGAAGACGCTCGAGGGTGAGGTGAAAGGCTCTTATTTGGAGGGGCCCTATGAGGGGGTTAGCGATGACTCCGGCAGGCTTCTTCTTACCGGAGGGTACTCGGCTTATCTGAGGATAAGCGAGGGCTGTGACCGGCGCTGCGCGTTTTGCACGATACCGGCTATTCGGGGGCGGTTCAGGAGTAAGCCTATCGAGAACATCCTGGCTGAAGCGGAGGAGTTGGCCGAAGCGGGCGCAATCGAACTGAACGTAATCGCGCAGGATACGACCTATTACGGGCGGGATCTGAAAATAAAAGAGGGACTTGCGAAACTGGCGGGCCGGCTGGAAAAAATCGCGGGGATCAGATGGATCCGGCTGATGTATCTTTACCCTGTGGGTATAACCGAAGAACTGATAGAGACCGTCGCGGCGAGTGAAAAAATAGTTCGGTATTTCGACATTCCGATCCAGCACATAAATGACCGGATACTAAAGAGTATGCGCCGTCCCGATACGAAAGAGAAGATAACCACCCTGATAGAGAGGCTGCGAGAGGCGATGCCGGATGTTGTGCTCAGGACAACGGTGATAGTGGGTCTGCCGGGAGAGACGGATGCGGATTTTGAGGAACTGGTCGAGTTTGTCACGTGGGCGAAATTCGATGCGCTTGGTTGTTTCAAATATTACCGGGAATCCGGCACGGCGGCGGCGGAGATGGCGGAGCAGGTGGCCGAGGATGTTAAAGAGCGCCGACTTAGTCAGCTAATGCTGACCCAGCAGCGGATAGCTTTTGCCAAAAACCAAGAAAGAAAAGGCAGCAGCTTAACGTGCCTGGTTGAAGAGGTAGAGGGTCGGCGCGGTCGGGGACGCTATTACGGCCAGGCGCCGGAGATCGACGGCGTGTGCCTGATAAAAAAATGCTCCGCGAAGCCGGGTGAGTTCATAGAGACACAGGTTGTGGGGACAAAAGATTACGACCTGGTCGTCGAGCGAATTTAGCATTGAAATATATCCGGGACATGGGTAAACTTTTTCTATGCTCAGATTTATTCCGAACATTCTGACTTTCGGGCGGCTGGCATTAACGATAGTTCTGCTGGGGATGATACTGTATTCGCCGCAGGCCGAAGATGAGGCATTTTTTCTCGATATCGCGTTCGTAGTTTTTGTTATCACCGGCCTGACGGATATCGTCGACGGCAAGATCGCGCGAAAATACAATGTCACAAGCAAACTCGGCCGGATCATGGATCCGCTCGTTGACAAGGTGCTTGTTTGCGGGATGTTTTTGTGCTTTGCGATCATAAAGGAGCCGAAACTTTTCACGCTCGGCGAAAGATTGCTGGCGGTAATTCACTGGTCGGTATTTAGTATAATTACCGCGAGGGAAATTTTTGTTACAGCGCTTCGGCAGATCGCCGAAGCACGGGGTGTTAATTTCGCAGCGACGGCGTCGGGGAAATTGAAGATGTTTCTGCAGTCGTTCGCGATAGGGACGGTAATCGTAAAGATCGCTCACGTCAAAGACGCGGCGTGGGGGAACTGGTTCACATCGGTGGTTTTCATATTGATGCTGATATCGACGGTGATATCGGGTTTGCGGGCGACGAGGCGGAAATCATGGCAGCAGGCGGCTGAGCAGGCAGCCTGAAAAGTTTGTTACTGATCCGAGAAACCCTTGTCCCAGTCTTTCCAGACGGCCTCGAAGCCTCGTTTTTTTATCGCTTCGGTAACTTCTCTTGGGGTTCGAGTGTCGGCGATTTCGAATTGCCTGACGGCGCCGGTGAAGTTCGAGTATCCGCCGGGGTTTGTTTTGCTTCCTGCGCTGATTTTGGTGACGCCTATTTCGATGAGCCGATCTCTTAGCTCGGCGGGTTCGCGGGTGGAGAGCACCAGGCCAACGTCGGCAAAGCACAATCTAAGCGCGGTTATCATCTGGACGAGGTTTTTGTCGGTGATGATGTATTTGAACTGATTCTTATCCACATCGCGGGCGGGTCTTAAGCGCGGGAAGGAAACCGAAACCCGGCATCGCCAGTAGCGCTTGATGAGGTAATTGATATGCTCGGCGAGGGCGAGTGTTTCGTATCGCCAGTGGTCGAGGCCAAGCAGGACGCCCAGGCCGAGTTCTCTCATACCGGCGGCGGCGACGGCATCGGGGGCGGTGAGCCGCTTGTCGTAATCGGCCTTCGGGCCGGAGGGGTGGAAGTGCCTGTAGGTGTCACGGTTGTATGTCTCCTGGTAGATAGTCACGCCGTCGACGCCGGCGGTGAACAGTTGTGCGTATTGGCCCCGGGTCAGGCGGTATATCTCTATGGCAACGGAGCTGAAGTCGGCCTTTAGTTTGCGGGTGAGTTCGATGAGATAATCGAGCGAAATAAAATCGGGGTCCTCGCCGCTGACGAGCAGGATATCGGAGAAGCCTTCGGAAGAGATAATGTCGGCTTCGGCGAGGGCCTGGGGGATATTGAGGCGTTTGCGTTCGAAGTGAGAGTTTTTATTGAAGCCGCAGTATAGGCAGCTATTTATGCAGTAATTGGAAAGATAGAGCGGGGCGTAGAGCCTGATGGTTCGGCCGAATCGCTGGATGGTAAGATCGCGGGCAGTCCGGGCCATTTGTTCGAGGCGAGTTTCGGCGGCGGGTGAGATCAGTGCGAGCATTTTGCCGGGATTGTACCTGCCGGGTGGTGTGTGAATAGCTTTTTCAACGTCTTCGGCGGTTACTTTTTCCAGACGGCTCAGCCAAGCGCTGCGGTCGCGGTCCAGAGCCTGGCCGCTGAGAATGCTCTTTATATCGGCCTGGACGTAATGTTCGGGTGCGGCGGTCATTTTTCATCTCTTAAAAAACCTGTGAGCGGACTCGACGCGTTCGCTCTCTTGCCGGGTAAGGCGGGGCCAGAGAGGTACGCGAGGCGTCCGGCTTCGACAGCGAGTTTGAATGCGCGGGCCATTTCAATCGGCTGGTCGGCGGTGGCGATAGCGGTATTGACGAGGACGGCGTCGGCTCCCATTTCCATGGCCTCGGCGGCGTGGCTCGGCAGGCCCAGGCCCGCATCGACGACGACGGGGACGTTCGACTGCTCGATTATTATCTCGATGGATTCGCGGGCCTTGATGCCGCGGTTGGAACCTATGGGACTCGCCAGCGGCATAACGGTCGCGGTGCCGATGTCCTCGAGTTTTTTGGCGAGGATGGGGTCGGCGTTGATATAGGGCAGGACGACGAAATCATCTTTGACGAGGATTTCAGCGGCCTTTAAGGTCTCGACCGGATCGGGCAGCAGGTAATAGGGGTCGGGGGTGACTTCGAGCTTGACCCAGTTTATGCCGGTGGCTGCGCGAGCGAGCTTCGAGAGGCGGACGGCTTCGGCGGCGTCGCGGGCGCCGGAAGTATTCGGCAGGAGCAGATATTTACCGCGGTCTATCGCGGCGAGCATATCGTCATTTTCGTTATTTATATCGACGCGGCGCAGGGCGACGGTGACAATCTCTGAGCCGGATTCTTCTATCGACTCGGCCATGAGCCGGTTCGAGGCGAATTTGCCCGTACCGAGCAGCAGGCGGGAATCGAAGGCCTTCTCGGCGATAACAAGTTTATCCATAGTATCATCCTCCGGGGACAAAACGCACAAGCTCGATCGCTTGTCCGGGTTTTAGTTGGGTGCTTGAAAAATCTTTGCGTTCCACGATCGAGCCGTCTATTTCCGCCACGACGGCAGCGGTATCTATGTTGAGATCCTGCAGCAGTTGCGTGACAGTGGCAGGCAGTCGGTCAGCGGAAAACTCTTTTATTTGTCCGTTTATTTTTAGATGCCTCATTTTTTATCCTCTTTTTCTCAGGTGCCGTTTAGCAGCAGTTCGATAACAGCGTTTGCCTGGTGCGAGGCGACTATCCAGACCCGCGAGGCAAAGAGCCGGTCGCAGGAATCGGTGCCGCTTTGGCCGTCTCCGACGAGTATGAGTCGATTAGATATCCGTCGGGTTTTTATTTCGTTACTTCGGCCGAAACCCGCCAGGCCGGTGGCCGAGACGATTTTTTTATCTTTCATTTTCGCAAGGACGGTCTCGACGATCATCTGTTTGGCGCGAGCGGAGTCGAAACATTCGGCGATTATATCGGCGTCGGCGAAAACTTCGGGGATGTTGGTTTCGTCGAGCCTGAGGCTAAAACCATCTACTCGCACGGATGGATTTATCCGCCGCAGATTCTCGATGGTCGCGGTGACTTTGGCCTTGCCGAGCTGGTCGGTGAAATAGTGCTGGCGGTTAAGATTGGACTCTTCGACATAATCGCAATCGGCGATGATGAGTCGGCCTGTGCCGGCGCGCGCGAGAGCGGCGACGACGGTAGAACCCAGACCTCCCAGGCCCGCGATGCCGACGACGGAGTTTCGCAGTTTTTCTTTTATCTCGACCATAACACACTGAAAATAAAAAGCACTCCTGCAAAAGGAGTGCCTTGGTTTCTATCCGCCTCCCTTCGCGGGTATTAGCCCGATCAGGTTCATAGGGTCATCCCGGACAGGTCCGGGATTTCTCAGCTTAAGGACAGTGTCTGTCCCGCGGCTCCCCTGGCCCAAGTATATTTTACATCTCTATTGTAACAGCGGCTGCCGGGGACGACAAGTTTTTTATTTCGAGGTCCCGACAAACGCGAAAGTTTGTTGGTTCTTGACACAGCAGAATTTAACTTTATGATATTGGTATCGAAAAGAACTTCAGGACGGCCTAAGTTATGTCAAATAAAGGATTTACGCATCTTCACCTGCACAGCCAGTATTCGCTTCTGGATGGCGCTATCACCTTTGAGAAACTTTTCAGGCGATGCAAAGAGCTTGGTATGGATTCGGTGGCGGTAACCGATCACGGCAATATGTTCGGTGCGCTGGAGTTTTATATCAAGGCAAGGTCGGCGGGGATAAAGCCGATTATCGGGATGGAGGCTTATATCGCGCCGGGCAGCCGATTCGATAAACAAAAATCGAGTATAAAAGAAGCCGCTTATCATCTGATTCTTCTGGCGCAGAATAAGGCCGGTTATAAGAATCTTTTGAATCTGACCAGCGCGGGATATACGGAGGGCTTTTACTATCGGCCAAGAATAGATAAGCAGTTACTTACCGAACTAAACGAAGGCCTGATCTGCACTTCGGCGTGTATGAGCGGTGAGCTGGCGAGGATGCTGCTTGCCGGCGATGAGAAAGCGGCGGAGACCGTAGCGGAGAGTTATCTGGAGATATTCGGCGAGGACAGATTCTTTGTGGAAGTTCAGTGTCACGCGGATGAAGAGGCTCATATCCGCCCGGCCCTGATGGACCTTGCGAAAAGAAAAGGTATCGGGCTTGTCGCGACCAACGACGCCCATTTTTTAGATGCCGACGATTACCAGGCGCACAACTGCCTGTGCTGTATCAGTACGGGCAGAAATTTCGACGATCCGAACAGGATGATCTATCCGCCTGATGTCTATGTCAAGAGTCCGCAGCAGATGCGTGAAATGTTCGCGGGCGCCGAAGAGGCCTGTGATAATACGCTTTCGATAGCCGAGATGTGCAATGTCAAGCTGGATTTGAAGAGCCGGCACTCGCCGGTATTCAAACCCGAGGACGGTTCGACGCCGGAGGAATTTCTTACCAGGCTCTGCTACGAAAACACGGAAAAACTTTACGGGCACGTTGACGGAGAAATAAAAACCCGGCTCGAAAGGGAACTCGAGGTTATCAAGTCCAAGGGTTTCGCGAGTTATTTTCTTATCGTCTGGGATTTCTGCAATTATGCCCATAAGAGTAATATTCCCGTCGGCGCCAGGGGCAGCGGTGTGGGGACGCTTGTGGGATACTGCCTTGGACTGTGCGATGTGGACCCGATACGCTACGATCTTCTGTTCGAGCGTTTCATGGATCCCGAGCGAAACGAGATGCCGGATATCGATATCGATATCTGCCAGGCGAATCGGGCGAAAATTATCGAGTATGTTCGTCAGAAATACGGGCACGTCGCCCAGATCATAACGTTCGGGACGATGAAGGCCCGCGCGGTTATTCGCGATATCTGCCGGGTGATGAACGTTCCTCTGTCAGAAGCGGACAGACTGGCGAAACTGGTGCCGGATTCGCTTGGTATGACGCTCGAGCGGGCGCTGGATACCGAGCCGCAGTTGATGGACGCCTATCAACAAAGCGAGCAGACGAAGGAAGTTATAGATATCTGCAAAAAGCTCGAGGGCCTGGCGCGGCACGCGTCGGTTCATGCCGCCGGCGTGGTGATAGCAGAGGAGCCTTTGATCAATTTCATACCCTTATATAAGGCCGCTGACAGTGATGACCTTATAACGCAGTTCGAAGGGCCGCTGGTGGAAAAGGCCGGTCTTTTGAAGATGGACTTTCTTGGCTTAAAAACCCTGAGCGTGCTCGAACGCGCCAGGAGCCTGGTGAAGGAAATTCACGGCAGAGATATCGATCTCGAAAAAATCGACCTGAAAGATAAAAAAGTCTTCGAGCTTTTCGCGGCGGGCAGAACAAAGGGTGTCTTTCAGTTCGAATCGGGCGGGATGCAGGACCTTCTGATAAAGATGAAGCCTGACCGGATAGAAGACCTTATCGCGGCCAACGCGCTATACCGGCCCGGGCCTATGACGCTGATACCGGATTACATCGCGCGTAAGCACGGCGAAAAATGGACTGTGCCTCATCCGATCATGAAAGATATCCTCGAAGAGACCTACGGAATAATGATCTACCAGGAACAGGTGATGCGGATAAGCAATCACCTGGGCGACATACCTCTTCGGGAAGCTTACACGATGATCAAGGCGATCAGCAAGAAGAAGGCTTCCACCATTGCCAGGGCAAAGCAGAATTTTATCATCGGCTGCGGTGAAAAGGGTCTGAGTCAATACCAGGCTGAAGAAATATTCGAGCTTATCGAGCGGTTCGCGGGGTACGGGTTCAATAAGAGTCACTCGACGCGCTACGCATTTATCGCGTATCAGACGGCGTATATGAAGGCGCATTGGCCTGTGGAATTTATGGCGGCGCTTTTGACGTATGAGATGGGCAGCACCGATAAAGTGGTGGATTACATCGGCGAGTGCGCGGGTATGGGTGTCGAAGTTATGCCGCCGGATATCAACGAAAGCGGAGTTAATTTTACGCCTCTTTATGACAAAAACCACGATCGAAAAAAGGCTTTGATCCGCTTCGGGCTGGCGGCGGTAAAGGGGGTAGGGGGAAAAGCGGTCGAGCAGATCATTGCCGCTCGCAAAGAGGCGGGGCGGTTCAAGAGCCTTTTCCACTTCTGCGAGATTGTCGATCTTCGGGCGGCGAACAAACAGGTTATCGAGGCGTTGATAAAGGCCGGCGCTTTTGACAAGCTCGGCGGCAGTCGCGCGCAAATGATAGCCGGGTTGGAAAGGGCTATGGAAAACGGCTCGCAGGTTCAGAGCGACAGGCAGAACGGGCAGATGAGCTTTTTCGGGGCTGGGCAGAAAGATCAGGAGTATGCCCAAGACCATGAAAGGCTTCCGAAGGTGCCGCCGTGGTCGGAGCAGCAGATGCTGGCGTATGAAAAACAGGTGCTGGGATTTTATGTCACCAGTAATCCATTGAGTCACTGCGCCGAGAAGATAAATGTTTATTCGACGGTAAACACCTCGCAGCTTCATCAGTTGGGCCGGGACAGGGAAATTGTTATCGGGGGGATGATAACGAAGATAAGAACGCATCTTACCAGAAAGGGCAAAAACGCCGGCTCGAAAATGGCGGTGTTCGTGCTCGAAGACCTGCAGAGTTCGGCCGAGGTGGTATTGTGGCCGGAGATTTTCAAAAAATACGCGGATATGGTCGTCGAGGATAAAGTGGTGTTCGTTAAGGGCACGGTTGACAGCAGAAGGGAAAAGCCCAATATTTTCGCGGATGAATTGATCGCTTTGGAAGATGCAACTGAAAAACTTGCGGCCAGAGTGAATATCCGACTGTATGCCAAAGAGCTCGACCAGGCCAAGGTCGGTATGATAAAGCACCTCTGCGAGCATCACAAGGGCAAAAGCTCGGTTCATATCTCGATAAAAACCGACCGGGGCAGGGTCTATGCCAGGGCCGATAAGGCGCTTTCGGTGAAAGCGGATGTGGAGTTTTGCAAGAAGATGAGGGAACTCGTGGGCGCGGACAATTTTTCGATGTCATGATGATCGGCGGCGAAGAAAGCTTTGAAAGAACCGAAAAATCGGCTACGATGGCTGCCGACAGGTGGATAAATGAAGACTAAATTGGCTGGAAAATTTATTGTTTTAGACGGCCCCGACGGCTGCGGGAAGACTGCGCAGGCGAAACTGCTGGCGGATAAACTGCAAAACCGCGGCATCGAAGTCGAAATATTTCGCGACCCGGGCGCAACCGCCATAGGAGAGAATATCCGCGGGATACTTCTTAACCCCGAGCACGTTGCGATGAGTACGCGGACGGAACTTCTTTTGTATATGGCGTCGAGGGCACAGCTCTGGGAGGAAAAAATATCGCCGGCTCTTGAGGCGGCTAAATGTGTAGTGCTGGACAGATGGTTATCGAGTACGTGCGCGTACCAGGGGTATGCGGGCGGTTTCGGGATTGAAAATGTTATAAAGATCGCCCGGCAGTGCCTGGAGAGGGTGTGGCCCGATTTGACAATAATACTCGATGTCGATGCCGAGACGGCGGCGGGCAGACTCAAAACGCAGCTCGACAGGATGGAACAGAAAGGCGCCGAATATCACCAAAGAGTTCGGCAGGGTTTTATCGAACTGGCGGGGAGTCGGGAGGGATTCGCGGTGGTCGATGCCGGAGATGATATCGAGGCGGTTCATGAAAAAGTGATAGAGCAAATAGAGCAGGCGGGTTTGATGTAGATGTCGATTAAAGAGGTGTTTTGTCAGGATAAAGCGATTTCGGTACTGCAGAAAGCTCTGTCGAGAGCCAGGCTTGCTCACGCCTATATCTTCGACGGCGCCGAGGGGGTGGGCAAATTCAAGACGGCGAGGGAATTCGCGAAGCTGCTGCTCTGTAAAGAGCCGGTAAGAGAAGCCGATTTTGCCGATAGCTGCGGGCGGTGCGAATCGTGCCGATCGTTCGAGGCGGCTACGCACCCGGATTTCAGTCATATCTACAAGGAACTGATAACGCTGACTAAAAAAGGCAAAGGCAGGACAACGCCTATCGATCTGCCGATCGATGTGATCCGTGAGTTTCTCGTTGAGAAAATAGCTTCGAGGCCGATTCTGTCGGCGAGGCGGGTGTTTGTCGTCAGTGAGGCGGAAAAGCTAAACACCTCGGCGCAGAATGCGCTTTTGAAAACCCTCGAAGAGCCGCCTGAATACTGCTGCATAATACTCCTTTGTACGAAAATCGATAAGCTGCTGCCGACGACGAGATCGAGGTGCCAGGTGGTTCGTTTCGCCCCGGTTGATGAGGGGATAATAACAGCGAGGCTCGTCGAAGACGGCCTCGAGTCAGAGGCGGGCAGGTACTTCGCAAAACTGGCACAGGGCAGTATGGGTATGGCGGTTCAATTAGGCCGGCTCGAATCCGAAGGCGCAGAGCTTTACAAAACCAAACAGCGGATAGTGAATGACCTCTGCCGATACCGGTACGGCGATTCGCTGGATATCGCCGAAAAGCTGCTGGACGACAGTAAGAATATCGCGGCGATGTGGGGCAAACTTGAGAACGAAACGAGCAAAAGCGATATAAACCGCAGAGCGGATAAAATTATCATAATGATAATAGTATCGATACTGGACGATGCGATGAAACTGGCGGTGGGCCAAAGCGAGAAAATCGTCAACTTCGACCAGGCCGAGCAGGTGAAAAAGCTCTCGCAGCGATGGGACGGCGAACAATGCGCCGAGAAAATCGCCGAGTGCTATCGTTCGACGGCCTGGCTGGACGCGAATGTAAACGAAAAGCTTATTTTCGAGCAGTTGTTGTTAAACCTGGCGGTTTCTGATACAATGCGGGTTTATAAATCCTAAGAGGACCCGGAACCGATATCGATTCGGATAGATTCAAATGACAGGCGAAAGCACAGTTAAAATCAAACAGGACAAGCATAAGAAATACATCCTGGTTCGGCACGGGCAGATGAATACGCTCGGCTGGTTCGAGCATGACTTGGCGGATATACCCAAAATGCCGACGCGGGTGGTTGTGAAGACCGAAAAGGGGCTCGAACTGGGCGATATTGTCGGGCAATTGAGCACTCATAAGGGCGGTCAGTTCAAATTGACCAGGGCACAGACGCAGCGGTATTTCGAGGACAGCGAGATCGAATTTTCGGGTGAGTCGGCCGGTAATGTAATCAGGTTCGCTGCCGCCGAGGATATAAGCGAAGAGAGACATCTGCAGAAAATAGCCGAAGAGGAAACCGAATACTGCAAGCAGAAGGTCAAAGAGCTCGGTCTTGAAATGAAGATCATCGATGCCGAACACATATTCGGAGGCGAGCGGATAATTTTTTATTTTATGGCTGAATCGCGCGTGGACTTTCGACAGTTAGTAAAGAAACTGGCGCAGGCTTACCAGACGCGAATCGAGATGCGTCAGATCGGCTCGCGTGACGAGGCCAAGATGCTCGGCGACTACGAGACCTGCGGTCAGCAGTGCTGCTGCCAGAGATTTCTAAAGGCCCTAAAGCCCGTAAACATGCGCATGGCGAAGATGCAGAAAGCGACGCTGGACCCATCGAAGATATCGGGCTACTGCGGCAGGCTGAAGTGCTGCCTGCGTTATGAGGACATGACATATACCGAACTGAAGAAACGCCTACCGAAGAAAAATACCCCCGTAAAAACAAGTCACGGCCGGGGCAGGGTACTCGACAGCCAGATATTGACCCAACTGGTGGTTGTGCAGTACGAGGACGGCAGAAGAGAGGCGGTTGAAGTCGAAGAGATCGAGGTGCTCGAGGATAAAGGGGAGGTCGCAGAGCAGCCGGATGAAGAAGTCAGCCCCGATGAACAAAATGACGATAACGAAACCGACGAAGTCGCGGATCAATAGTTAAAAAGGGAAAAAATGCCCCGCAGGATCATAGTGACATCGGCACTGCCTTACGCGAACGGCCCGATACATATCGGCCATCTCGTGGAGTATCTGCAGACCGATATGTGGGTGCGCTATCACAAGATGTGCGGCAGCGAATGTCTGTATTTTTGCGCCGACGATACCCACGGCACGCCGATTATGATAAGCGCCCGCGCCGAAGGTATAAAGCCTGAGCAGCTTATCGAGCGTGTCGGCGCCGAGCACAAGGAGGATTTCGACGATTTTCTTATCGAGTTCGACAACTATTACTCGACGCACTCGCCGGAGAACAGGCAATTCAGCGAGTGGATATTCGACAAACTCAATAAAAGAGGCTCCATCGCCAGGCGGACCGTCGAGCAGACTTACTGCGAAAACTGCGGGATGTTCCTTCCCGACAGGTACGTCCGCGGGACATGCCCTATCTGCAAAGCCGAAGATCAGTACGGCGACAGTTGCGACAGGTGTGGGGGGACATATCAGCCGGTGGATTTGATAAATCCGCGGTGCGCTACCTGCCAGGGTCAGCCGAGCCGGCGAAAGTCCGAGCACTATTTTTTCAAGCTCGTCGATTTCGAGGACGACCTGAAGAAACTTATCGCCGGCGGCTATACGCAGCAGTCGGTCGCCAACAAGCTCGATGAATGGTTCGAGACGGGCCTGAAAGACTGGGATATATCGCGCGACGGACCTTATTTCGGGTTCGAGATACCGGGCGAAACGGATAAATTCTTTTACGTCTGGCTCGACGCGCCGGTGGGGTATATGGCGTCGGCGAAAAATTACTGCGACCGTAACGGCTTGGATTTCAAGGAGTTATGGAACGGTGAGGCCAGCGAGATATACCATTTCATCGGCAAGGATATAATGTATTTTCACGCGCTGTTCTGGCCGGCGATGCTGATAGGTTCGGATTTCAGGCCGGCGAAGAAACTTTTCGTCCATGGCTTTTTGACAGTGGACGGCCAGAAAATGAGTAAGTCCAAGGGGACTTTCATAAAGGCAAAGACATACCTCAGGCACCTCGAACCGGAATACCTGAGGTACTATTACGCCAGTAAGCTCACCGGCGGTGTGGAGGATATTGACCTTAGCCTGGAAGATTTTGTAAACAAGACCAACTCGAATTTAGTGGGTAAATTCGCCAACCTTCTGTCGCGGTCGGTGCCGATGCTGACAAAAAAACTCGACGGCCGACTGGGACAATTGGACCAGCCGGGCAGGGAATTGATAGAGACTCTCCGGGCGGCAAAGGGCGAGATAACAGGTAACTATGAAGGGCTGAATTACGCGGCGGCGGTAAGAAAAATCACCTCACTGGCCGATGAGGCCAACAGGTACGTCGAACAGAATCAGCCATGGGTGCTAATAAAGACCGAGGCGGAAAAAACCCGCGCGGTTTTGACGGCTGTAATAAACGCCGCGCGCCTGCTGACGATTTATCTCAAGCCCATTCTGCCGGGCTATGCCGGGAAGGTGGAGAAAATGTTGAATATTGAGCCGCTTACTTTTGCCGACGCCGAGAAAGTTCTCGAGGGGCATAAGGTAAATGAATTTGAGCGGCTGGTTGACAGAATCGATATGGAAAAGGTGAACGCTATGATAGAAGAAACCAAAGAGGGCGAAAGTCCAAAACCCGAAGAAGTCGAACCGATCGAGCCGATACAGCCGGAAATTACGATAGATGATTTCGCCAAATGCGATCTGCGGATCGCGAAGGTGTTAAAGGCTGAAACCGTTGACGGCGCCGACAGGCTTTTGCATTTGCAGTTGGACCTCGGCGGCGGGGTGGGAAAAAGCGTCTTCGCGGGTATCGCCCTGGCGTATAGGCCCGAAGAGCTCGAAGGCAAAATGGTGATATGCCTCGCGAACTTAAAGCCCCGCAAGATGAAGTTCGGGCTTTCCGAGGCGATGATCCTTGCGGCCGGACCCGGCAGAAGCGATATTTTCATGCTCTCGGTAGACGCCGGGGCGAAACCCGGACAAAGGGTCAGTTGATGAAAAACAAAAAAGGACTTCAAAGCATAGCCGAGGAGGATGGGCGGTACAGTCCCGATGTGATAAAGTTCGTCTATGAGTCACTCGGCTATACGCTGAAGAAAATCGTCGATCAGCCCAGTCACGTCAGCGGCCAGACACTCTGTCTCGGCGCGAGAAGGCTTGCGACCGAGAAATGGGGCAGGCTCGCGAAACTGGTGCTCAACAACTGGGGAGTGAAGACCACGCGCGATTTCGGCGAGATAGTTTACCTGATGATAGAGCATAAATGGATGAGCGCTCAGCCGACAGATTCAATAACCGATTTCAACGACGTCTATGATTTTCAGGTTGTCTTTAAGGATGATTTCAAATTTTAACAAATGGGGCTTTACTAAACCAGCCCGTGGTATACTTTTTCGATAGTGTTGACCATTTTTTCAGGTGCGAACTTTTCTTTTACTGACTCGCGGGCCGTCTCGCCCAGTGTTTGGCGAAGTTGCGAGTTTTCTATCAACTCGGCGCACGCCTTCGATAATTGTTCTACGTTCTTTGGCTCGATGAGTCGGCCGGTATTTTCGTTTACCACTTCTCTTGCGCCGTCGACGTCAAAGGAAATCGCGGGCTTGCCGCACAGCATCGCCTGGGGGATCGCCCGGGCGAGTCCTTCTCTCAGCGAACAGTGAACGAGTATGTCCGATGCCTGCAGCGCGAGCGGAATTTCACCGGGGGCAAGCAGGCCGGTAAATTTAATCTTCTCTTCAAGGCCCAACTGCCGCACCTGCTGTTTGTACGTGTCGCTTAAATTGCCGTCGCCCACGAAAAGCCAGACCGCGTTTTCAAACCGCTTCGATAATTCCTTGGCCGATTCGATTATGTAATCGTGACCCTTGAGCATAAAGAGCCTTGCTATTGTTATGAGCACGAC
>CAYNKU010000007.1:17888-21789 GCA_964397865.1 uncultured Pirellulales bacterium
ATCGGGGGCAATGTCATAGCGTTGGCGGAATTCGGTTTTTTGTTCATCTGCAATGGGTTCCAGGAAATCATCTTCTTCAATAGCCGAATAAGCTGTTATAAATTGCTCGGGTCTGCCGATTCCTGCCGCCAGGGCCTGGGTGGTCATTGCGTCGGCGACGCTGATGAAAAAATCCGTTCGCCGCCCCGCCGCTTTTTCGACAGCAATGTAAAATTTGTTAAGTAATTCGCTCTGGTATTTATGAAATGCCAGGCCGTGGATACCGTGCACTATTGCGGGGGCCTTACCGGTGCCCCTTAGATTATGAGCCGCGAACCTGCCGATTATCCCCGCCTTGGCCGAATGTGTGTGGACGATATCGGGGCATAGTTCTTTGAGATGCCTTTTGACCTCACAATAGCTGAGCAGGTCGTCGAAGGGACTGATGGGGCGGATGAGTCGATCTACAGTTATGACTTTATATTTCTGCTGCAGCGCCTGGTTGAAAAGTTCGCCTTCGGGTCCTGTGGCCGGGCCGGTAATGAGCGTGACATCGTGTCCCCGCTCGGCAAGCAGCTTACAAGTTATAAGCGTATTTTCCTGCGCGCCGCCGAGTATCAACCTTGTTATTATATGAACAATTTTCATTAGTCAACTTAAATAGTTTTACGACCTCTTGTCCAAAGATATTTATCGGTAAATCGATTTATTCTATATTTTTCAAAGTCTATTTCGACATTAACACTTTTTTCTATTTTAATTAAAAAAGGCCTTATTTTTTTTAACTGCATTGATATCATTTTGTTATTAGTATCAATAAATTCATTTATTTTTATTTCGAAGTCTTTGTATTTATTTCCTTTTATTCCAAGTGATTTTTTGTTTAATGAATCCATTGGTATTATTTTATCTGGCTTATTGAGGAAAAATATCTTAGAAGCTAAAACCGTCATTACTTTATCTGCATGAGTTAACCTATTGTTTTTCATTTCTTCTGCAAAAGCATCCACTGCATCAGCATCATTCAATAGTTTGGACTTCTTTATAAATAGCATCAAATCTTTCACTTTTCGTTTCTTAATATTTCTTGCTACTCTAAATTCATTGATAAATTTCTGAAAACCATTATTACACGTCAGATAATCATCAACATTTTTTTTGTTTCTTAAAAACAATTTAAAATTAGCAATGTATTCTAAATCTGATTTGTAATATGCAAGTAATTGGCCTAATGATTCAATAACCTCAAGATTTAAAGTTTCCATATTATTCCTATTTTTCATTCGACTTTTAGTACTTGATCCACATCAGACACAGGCCGGCTGCGGGAGCGATGGGTCCTGCCGCGGTGCGGTCTTTCGCTTCCAAAATTTCCGCAATTTTTTCCGCGCGCCATCTGCCGACGCCCACTTCCACTAACGCGCCGACGATATTTCTGACCATATTATACAAAAAACCATCACCCTGGGTCTCTATATATACCCAGTTATCTTTTTTTGTCACATCGCATCGCAAAATAGTCCGGACGCTGTTTTCCCTCGAATCCGCCGCCGACGCGAAGCTCTTGAAATCCTTTTTTCCCACGAGCATCGCCGCCGCCCGTGCCATCGCTTCGGTATCGAGTTGCGCAGGCAGGTGCCAGCAGTGCCTTATTTCCATCACGGGCCGATTGGTTCCTGTAAAAATCGCGTACCGGTAAAGCTTACTCTTGACCGAACCGATAATATCGAATCCCGGCTCGACCTCGACGGCCTCGGTGACAGCGATATCCGCGGGGAGTCTGTCGGTTATTGCTTTGGCAAAATTTTCCGTGGGGATCGGTGAATCTATCTCGAAAAGTGCGGCCTGACCGAGCGCGCTTACCCCGGCGTCGGTCCTGCTTGCGCCGGTGACTCTTACCTGACCGCCGACCAAAGACTCTATCGCATCGGTAAGAACGCCTTGGATAGTCCTGGAGCCGGGCTGGATCTGCCAGCCGTGGTAGTCAAAGCCATCATAGCAGAGCGTCAATTTTATATTGCGAACACCCATAAAAATAGAATACAGAAATCAGAATACAGTAGACAGAATAAAATCCTGAAAACTTTGAGCCGGCTTATCCATCTCTTCTGTCTACTGTCTCCTGTCTTCTGTATTCTGTATTATTTTTTCTGCGATTTGTACAGCATTCAATGCCGCGCCTTTTCTAAGCTGGTCGCCGGCGACCCAGATATTTATCCCGCGATTATCGGCTATTGATTCGTCCTGGCGGATCCGGCCGACGAAAACATCGTCTTTGCCGGTGGCGTCGATCGGCATTGGGAAGCGGTTATTTTCGCGGTCGTCCAGAACCGAAACGCCCGGGGCCGTACTCAATAGATCCCTGACCTCATCCGGGGTGATCGGATCGGTAAATTCGAGGTTGATACTCTCGCAGTGCGCCCGCATTACCGGTATCCGGATGCATGTGCAGGTGATCGCGATATCTTTGCAGTCGAATATTTTGCGGGTCTCGTTGACCATTTTCATTTCTTCCTCGTTGTAGCCGTTGGGGCCGAGGGCGGAATTGTGGCAGAAACAATTAAACGCGATCTGGTACGGCAGCGCTTGGCAGGTGGGCTCTTTGCCCGCCAGTATCTCGCCGGCCTGGGTCTTTAATTCCTCCATCGCCGCCCTGCCCGCTCCGCTTGCCGCCTGATAAGTGCTGACTACCATCCTTTTGACCGGGTTGGCTTTATGAAGCGGCCAGACCGGAACGATTCCGATTATCGTAGAGCAGTTCGGGTTGGCGATGATGCCCTTATTTTCGGCTATCTTTTCCGGATTGATCTCCGGGATAACAAGCGGAACATCCGCAGCCATCCGAAACGCCGACGAATTATCCACTACCACTGCTCCGGCTTTTACCGCCGCCGGGCCGAACTGCTTGCTCCTGCCCGAACCAGCGCTAAACAGCGCGATATCGGTCCCGCCGAAACTGTCCTCGGTCATTTCTTCGACGATATATTCTTTGCCTTTGAAGTCGATCGTCTTGCCCGCCGAACGGTAACTCGCCAGCATTTTGACCGAATCGAACGGGAAATCCCTTTCTTCGAGAATCGCCAGAAATTCCCTTCCGACAGCACCTGTAACACCCGCTATTGCCAGATTCAGACCCATAAATCAAAACTCCCTCAAATAATTTACATTCATAAAAAAGGGCCGCCCATCCCGGCTGCCCATTGTAACCAAAACTACGCAATAGGGAAATTCTATCAGATTCAGCCCTTAAAGGCAATACCATCAATACTTATATTTATTATTCATAATATTGCTCGCCGGCCGTCGGCTCTCTGCCATACCGCCGCCACTGCCGAAGCCGTTATTATGCAGATAAATACGAAAATCGCCGCCGGCATGGCCGCTTTCTCGCCGAAATGCTTCAAGGCCAAAGCCACTCCCAGACCGGCGTTTTGCATGCCTATCTCGATCGCCAGTGTCCGCCGGCGTCTTTTGTCCATCCTAAACAGCACCCCTACGCCGTAGCCCGCGGTCATTCCGTAAATGTTCAAGACCAGGCCCGCCGCCAGTATTATGCCTGTTACCTGGGCGAGATAGCTTTTGTTCATCGCGATAACCAGCGAGCAGATAAATATTATAAAAGTAGCTGATATCGCGGGGAAAATCGCCAGAATCTTCTCCAACTGCCTTTTGAAATAGTGCCTGAGAGCAAAGCCCGCCGCCAAAGGTATGACCACCATATACATTACGCTGCCGACCATCGCCCAGAAATCCACATCCATCGTGCTGCCCGCGAGTACAAACGTAAGGGCGGGCGTCAGCAGCGGACACAGCAACGTCGATACCGTCGTCAGTGAAACCGAATAGGCGGTATCGGCCTTGGCGATATAGCACATCACGTTAATCGCCATCGCTCCCGGCGCCGAGCCGGTGAGTATAAGGC
>CAYNKU010000008.1:0-19463 GCA_964397865.1 uncultured Pirellulales bacterium
GTGCTCTCGCGCGCCGCGGCAAAAAGACACTGCTGAATGCCCGCCTGTAACCGGGTCAGGTTTACTTCCATATCCGCGTCACCATCAAACAGTGGGACGGCAGGGAAAATATCCGGCTTTTGCCCATAGATCGTAAAATGACTGTCCGCTCCCTTGACCTCACAGGTGCCGTCGTGTGCCTCAAATAGAAGCGCCTTATCGACACTCTCACGGACAACCGCAGCAAGGCGGTCGGCGGGGACAATGACATCTCCTGGTTCCTCTACCTGAGCCTGTGCCACCAGACAATTGAGTCCTACCTCCATATCTGTGGCGCAGAGGCGGGTTTCTTTATCTGTTGCTGTAACCCGCACGCACCGCAGAACCGGTTTTGGTGTCCGGGCTGGGACGACGGATGTCAGTAGTCCAAGAACTTCAGATAACGCCTCTCTATTAAAATTTATCTTCATAAGCCTCTCCGTTTTCAGAAAGTTTCTGTGATTGATCGAGCTATTAGTGTACACCAAAAATACGCAGGCAACAACCATTTTCCGCAAAAAACCATATGGCTCTTCCGAGGACTTACGGTTCTGCAAGAGGAGAGGGTAAAGCATAAGAACCTGTAATAATAGCGAAGATGGGTGATATATACAAACTGACCTTTCGGGCTTGGTTGCCGTGCTGCGCCTATTGCAGCCGGTGTCCCCGGGGTGACGGTGAGTGGTGGTTGCAATGAAGTTCCATCGAAGGAGGTTAGTATATTATTATATAATTTAAAAACAGGATTAGTAGTCATATACACCGTGAGTTTGTGCGGAAAGGAGGGGTGCCAACAGGTAAAGCGTTAACAGGTAAATACTTGTGCAACCTAATAGGGCATAGGGAGCGGTGGAAAAGTTGTGAGAAGGGGTGTTGGAACGATCACAAAGATTAACAGATAGCATAGGACGGGGCGTCGAGGCGCAGCATAGGCGAAAGAAATTAACACACAAACACACAAGCTATCCACATAGCAAGGCGGGCGGCTCAAATCTTGTACATCCGCACTATATTTTCGGCGTGTATGAGGATTCTTTCTCGCAGGGCCTTGGGCGCGAGTACCTGGACCTGGTCGCCATAACCAAGGACCCACCAGGAGATTTCACCAAGGCCGTCGACGCGGAACTCAAGCGTGGCCGAGCCGTCTTTGTGACGGGTCACTTTCTGGGTGCTGTGCCAGAGAACTTCAGCAACGTTTTGAGCGACCATCGGCGAAAAACGCAACTTTATATTATAGACCCTGCCTTCGGGTATCATTGACCATGCCCGGCCGAGATAGTTGTCAATATTGAAGCTATCCGGGCGGGTAAAGGGTTTTCTTAACATTTGTAAGTTTCTGAAGCGGCGGAGCTTAAATGTGCGAACATTTTTATGCAGGCTGGACAGACCAAGCACGTACCAAGCGCGGCGGTTAAACATCAGATGATAGGGTGAGAGCTCAAGGTGTATAATATTCCCCTCAAACAACGAGTGATAGCTGGCCTGCAGTACTCGCCTTTTGGTGATGGCTTTGGTAATTTGGGCAAAAACGGCGTCGAGAGAGCCGGTTGGTGTGTGGGCGCACACCTTGGTAGAGATGCTGTCGAGAGTTTTGTTACAAGAGCGCCTGATGCCGGGAGGGAGATTATTTTCGATTTTCAGCGCCGCCAACAGCGCCGAGTGTCGGAAGGGAATCTGGGGGTTTTTTGCGGATTTGTGTACCAAAAGGAGCAGGCCGAGAGCTTCCTGCAGGGTGAGGTCGGTCGGCGGCAGGAAGAAAGAGCGGTCCATGATGTAACCTTTTTTGGCATGGTCGTAGCAATAAGGGATACCCATCGCTTTGAGGTCCTTGAGATCGCGGTAGATGGTTCGCCGGCTTGTTTTGAACAATTGCGCCAGCGAGTCGGCATTGCAGTTGGTTTCCGCGTGTAACGCGGTTAGAAGGTTTATTATTCTGCCTATTTTGGTTGGTTTCATGGCAATTTTCGTGAAATAAGGCCCAAAACCCATCCCGGGTGGTGCAATTTTGCGGATTATATCAAAGAAAGAGGTTTTTGTCCAGAATTTTAATCTTTTAGCCGCGGAACAGTTATTGAAAGATTAAAGAGCCAAATTGATTGACTGTGGCGAGGAATTCTGGTATTTAGTTTGGATTGGCCGGCGGTTAGTGTGAGAAGCCCGGAAGCAAACAGCGGGAAATAGAACGATGACGCTTGACGAACTGCGTAAGCGGATAAACGTAATCGACGACGAGCTTGTGAAGCTCCTGAATGAGCGTGCGCGGATCGTGGTCGAGATCGGGCGGGTCAAGAACAAAAGCGGCAGTCAGATATTCGCACCGGATAGGGAGAAAGAAGTTGTCGAGCGGATCCTGGAGGCTAATCAAGGGCCGCTTCCGGACAGGTGTCTTACGGCGATTTGGCGCGAGATGATGAGCGGCTCTTTTGTACTCGAGAGACCGCTGCGGATAGGCTATCTGGGCCCGGGGGGGAGCTTTAGCCATACGGCCGCGATGCTGAAATTCGGTCAGAGTGTGGATTATGAGCCAATTGCGGATATAAGGAATATATTCGATGAGGTAAGCAAGAGCCATTGCGATCTGGGGCTGGTGCCTGTGGAAAATACAACCGGCGGCGGTGTCATCGAGACACTGGATGCCTTGATAGAGTCGGATGTCAAAATCTGCTGCGAGGTGCTGATGGCGATCCATCACAGCCTTCTGGCGAACTGTGCCCAGCAGGAGATTGAAAAAATCTATTCCAAGCCCGAGATATTCGCCCAGTGCCGTAACTGGCTGAGCGTTACTTTCAAGGACACTCAGACGATTTCGGTGGCGTCGAGCGCCCGGGCGGCCCAGTTGGCGGCCGAGGAGCCAGGAGCGGGCGCCATTGGCTCGAGTATCGCGGCCGAACTATACGATCTGAAGGTGGTTTGTGAGAATATCGAGGATATCGCCAATAATGTGACGCGGTTTCTTGTGATCGGCAACGAGGACGCCAAGGTGACAGGTGACGATAAGACAGCAATCCTTTTCAGTACCGGCCATAAAGCGGGCGCGCTGGCGGATGTTCTGGATGTTTTTAAGGAGTATAATATTAACCTGACTAATATCGAATCCCGTCCGAGCAGGAAGCGGCAGTGGGAGTATTATTTCTTTATGGACTTTACGGGCCACAGGACCGAACAGAAGGTGCAAAACGCCCTCGAAGAGGCTCGCAAGCACTGTCTGCAGCTCTCGGTGCTGGGCAGTTTCCCCAGGGCGACAGAGCTGCTGTAACGACCCGTGCGAGGGTGAAGGCGTATTTTAACCGTGGATTTTTAGTGGAGAATCGATATGAGAAAGCCGTTTGTGGCTGGTAACTGGAAGATGAACACCGACAGTATCAGCAGTGTGGAGCTGGTTCGGGAGATTACGCAGGGCTGCAGAGGCCTTGCGGGCGAGAGGGTCGATGTTGCGGTTTATCCGCCTTTTGTTTATCTGGCGCCGGCAGTCAAGTCGATGGGCTCGGGGAATATTTCGGTCGGCGGACAGGATTTGTATTTCGAGCAAAAGGGAGCGTTTACCGGCGAGATAAGCGCAGCGATGCTCAAGGACATCGGATGTGTGCGGGTGTTGTGCGGTCATTCGGAGAGGCGCCATGTGATCGGTGAGGGCGACGAACTTATCAATAAAAAAGTGATTGCCGCGATCAACGGCGGATTATTGCCGACGTTATGCATCGGTGAACTGCTCGAGCAGCGCCAGGCGGGGCAGACCGAGGAAGTTGTGCGGCGGCAACTGAACAAGGGGCTCGAGGGTCTTTGCGACGAGAGGGTCCTGGCGGTAACGATAGCTTATGAGCCTGTCTGGGCGATCGGGACGGGCCTGACGGCGACACCGCAGCAGGCACAGGAGGTTCACGCGTTTATACGCGGATTGCTGGGTGAGCTTTATGATGACGATGTGGCCGCGGAGATGCGGATTCAATACGGCGGCTCGGTTAAACCGGCTAATGCCGCGGAGTTGATGGTCCAGGCCGATGTGGACGGGCTTCTTGTCGGCGGGGCGAGCTTGAAGGCGGCGGATTTTATAGCTATCATAGAGGCTTCGGCCGGATAGTACGGATAAAAATATTTGTGGAGAGTTAATATGACAGTTTGTCCTTTAGTTGCGGCAGGTTTTTTAAAGAGTGTTATGGCGGTGCTGTTTGTTGTTTGCGCGGTGGTGCTTATTCTGCTGGTTCTGGTGCAGAAAGGCCGGGGCGGAGGCCTCAGCGGCGCGCTTGGCGGCGGTATGGCCAGCGGGATACTGGGCTCGAAGACGGGTGATTTCCTGACATGGCTTACGGTGGGCGTGGTGGCGGTGTTTTTACTGCTTGCTATATTGATGGCCAAGTTTTACAGGCCATCGATTCGTGAGCTTGGTGCTCCGGCGGCACCGGCGACGACGATGCCGGCCGGGCCTGTTGGGCAGACGACTGTCGCGCCTCCGCCGGTGCAATCCCTGCCGGAGGCGGAAGAAGCGGTACCCGAGGCCCAGATTGACAGCGAGGCGGCTGTGCCCCAGACGCAGGCGGACGTGAATTCAGCCGGCGGCTGAGGTTAGTTGCCGCGCGGCAGCGGGAATTGAGATCGGCTATAAAAGCTACTCTAAAAAGGTAATTCTATATGATAAACAGTATGACCGGATACGGTTGTGCCGAAGGTCAGGACGAAGGTATTACATATTTCGTCGAGATCAGGGCGGTCAACAACCGTTTTTTCAAGGCCCGGATAAAATTGCCGGAGTCAATAGCTTTTCTGGAAGATGAGATAGAGAAATTTCTTCGGCAGAAGATACATCGGGGAACGATTACTTACAGCCTCGGGCTTCGCAATGCTCCGGCGGAGGTGCTTTTCGAGATAGACGAGACGGCCCTTCGTGCGTATGTGGAGCAGCTCGGACGGATAGCGAAAGCCGGCGGTGTGGAAAGCCGGCTCGATATAGCGCCCCTTTTGCAGCTTCCGGGGATCGTTCAGCCGGCGATACCGGATTCCGAGCAGGCCCGGAAGGTTAAAGAGATAGTTTTGAAGTTGACCAGGGAGGCGGTGGATCAGCTCCGGCAGATGCGAAGCGCCGAAGGCGCGGCCCTTGCCTCGGATCTCGAGGTAAACTGCCGGGCGATAACCGAGGATCTGGAAAAGATAAAGGCGCGCAGCGCAGCGACAGCCGGCGAGTATCATGACAAGCTCAGCAAAAAGATAAATTCGCTTCTCTCGGACGCAAAGGTTCAGATCGACGAAGCCACGCTTGCGCGTGAAGTGGCGGTATTTGCCGAACGTGCCGATGTCTCCGAGGAGATATCGAGACTGGCGTCGCATCTCCAGCAGTTCGATGAAAGCTGTCAGCAGGACGGTCGGTCGGGTCGACGGCTGGATTTTTTAAGCCAGGAGATGCTCCGGGAAGCGAATACGATAGCGAGCAAGGCCTGCGACACCGAGATTATTCACCGGGTTGTGGACATCAAATGTCGTATAGACCGGATCAAGGAACAGGTTCAGAATGTCGAGTGATTGGTGCCGTGGCAAAAGAAGCGCGAGATCATAAAGCTGTTGTTATCGTTATCAGCGGCCCCAGCGGGGTCGGCAAGAGCACTATCTGCCGAGAGGTAATAAAGAGACTCGGCAACGTGCACCTTAGCGTCTCGGCCACCACCAGGGAGCGGGGTGGTGCCGAAGCGGACGGTCAGGATTATCGATTTATAGCCGAGGAGGAGTTTCGCCGACAGATAGAACAAGGGATGTTCCTGGAACACGCGGAGGTATTCGGCAATTTTTACGGCACGCCTTTGGCTGATGTGGAAGAGGCGCTTGCCGCGGGCAAGAGTGTTATTCTGGAGATAGATATTCAGGGCGCCCGGCAGGTGAAGGAGGTGTACCCGGACGCGCTGACGATTTTTATTTTGCCCCCGACGCCGGAACAGCTTGCCGAGCGCATTACCGGCCGGGGCAGGGACGCTGACGAAACGGCGCAAAAGCGACTGAATCTGGCACAGAAAGAAATCGCCGAGGCGATGGGGTTTTATGATTATATGGTGATAAACGAGGATCTGGCCGAGGCGGTGGAGGAGGTTGCCGGGATTATTAACAAGGGTATTGGAGACGAATAATGATAGATGCTCTTAAGAACACGGAACTGATTAACAAAGTAGGCGGCAAGTTCAAGTTGACAGCCCTGGTACAGAGGCGCCTCGAGGAGTTGATGCAGGGGTCAAGGCCTTTGATCGCGGACACCAAGGGCCTGACGATGTTGGAGATTGTGATAGAAGAAATCAAGCAGGACAAGATCGCGATAGATTACGGCACCGGCGGCCAGGACAAAGAGGAGCAGTAATCAGACGGCAGATGGCGAAGAAAAAGTCAAAACTTGGCGGAGCGAATATCCTTCTCGGTGTCAGCGGAGGGGCAGCCGCGTATAAAGCGGTCGATTTAGGCAGCAGGCTGGCCGCGGCGGGGGCGCATGTCAAGACGGTGATGACCGAGAACGCCTGCCGGCTCGTCGGGCCGAAAAGTTTCGAGGCGGTGACGGGCGGGAGCGTTTTTACCAGTTTGTGGCAGCAGGGAGGTGAGTACAGTATCGAGCACATAAACCTGGCGGACTGGGCGCAGATTGTTGTGGTTGCGCCGGCGACGGCGAACATCATCGGCAAAATCGCCAATGGGGTTTGTGACGAAATTTTGAGTACGATCCTTTGCGTGTGCTGGCGGAAACCGGTTCTGCTGGCGCCGGCGATGAACGAAAAGATGTGGAACAACCCGGCGGTAGCGAGAAATATCAAAACGATTAAAGAAATGGGTTTTGAGATTACCGGCCCGGCCAAGGGCAGATTGGCGTGTGGAGACGAAGGTATGGGGAGGATGTCAGAGCCGGGGGAAATACTCGAGGCGATAGAGAAAATCGCTTCGAAGATCAAAAGCTGAGAGAAATTTTCAATAAAAATGCGTTTTTTAATCACAGCCGGCGGTACGAGGGAATATATAGACCCGGTGCGTTTCATATCCAACGCGAGCACCGGCAGGATAGGTGTTGCTCTTTCGCGTGCGGCGGTGAGGGCGGGGCACAAGGTGACGCTTATCAGTGCGGCGGCGGAGTTAAAGCCGCCGGCGGGGTGCAAGGTTATCTATGTCGAGGCCAGTGGGGAGATGTTTGCCGCGGTGAAAAAACATTTCGGTCGGTGCGACTGTCTTATTATGGCGGCGGCGGTTTCCGATTATGCGCCGATTAGGCGGGCCAAAGCGAAAATTAAAAAAACGTCCGCAGCGCTGAGCATAAAATTAAAACCGACACCTGATATCTTAAAGTGGGCGGGCGGCCATAAAAAAAAGAATCAAATTGTTGTCGGCTTTGCGCTGGAAGATACCGCGATTTGCAAGCGGGCCGAGGCGAAACTTAAAAGCAAAAGAATCGATATGATAATCGCCAACACACCGGCGGCAATCGGGGGCGAAAAATCGACAGTTCATATCAAAACAGCCGGCGGCAACTGGCAGAAAATCGAAAATACCCATAAAGCGATAACCGCCCGGAAAATAATCCAGCAAATCAGTCTGATAAACAGCAGCTGACGACTGGCTTATGTTTGTTCTCCTATGCTTTTGGCAGATCGGGGAAGACCTCTGAGACGGCCTGGTTTACAATTTTTTGTTTGGCAAGGTTGATCGAAGTCGCGCGGCCCGAATCGACGGCCGCGAATTTTTGCGCACCAAGGGCCGCAAGCTCTCGCAGATAAGGCAGCGTCGCGTTGCAAAGCGCCTGACTGGAGGTCTTACAGACGGCACCCGGCATATTTGTTACGCAATAATGGACAACGCCGTCGACAATGAAGGTGGGCTCATGGTGAGTAGTGGGGTGACATGTTTCGATACACCCGCCCTGGTCCACAGCCACATCGACAATTACGCTGCCCGGTTTCATCTTCGACAGAAGCGGCCTGGCTATCAATATCGGCGTACGTCCGCCCGGGATTAAAACCGCCCCGATAACGAGGTCCGCCGATGTTACGTGGTGTTCGACCGCGTGGGGGTCACAATATATGGCGGTGACGTTGGGCAGCAGGATTTCGTCGAGGTATCTGAGGCGGTCGAGGTTTATATCCATGATGACGACATTTGCTCCGAGGCCTGCGGCCATACGTGCGGCATTTATCCCGACGACGCCTCCGCCGAGTATTAGGACATTGGCAGGGGCGACGCCGGCGACGCCGCCGAGAAGTATTCCCGGCCCGGCATGGGTTTTTTCGAGGTATTTTGCGCCCTGCTGAATGGACATTTTACCGGCTATCTCACTCATCGGTGTGAGCAAGGGCAGTCGGCCCCGCCTGTCGACAAGGGTTTCGTAGGCAACTGCAGTAATTCCGGTGCCGAGACAGTCGGCGGTAAGCTGACGGGAAGAAGCGAAGTGGAAATAGCAGAAGAGCACCTGCTCGTCGCGGAGCATGGAAATCTCAACGGGCTGGGGTTCTTTGACTTTTACCACAGTATCCGCCTGTGTGTAAATTTCCTCAGCGGTCTCGACGATGCGGGCGCCGTATCGCGTGTAATTCTCGTCGCTGTAGCCGCTGGCGATACCGGCACCTTTTTCGACAAGAACGCTGTGACCATCTTTAGTCAGTAATTCTGCGCCTACGGGAAGCAGCGCCACGCGGTATTCATCCGGTTTGATTTCTTTTGGGACACCTATTATCATCCTGGACTCCTGTTAATAAAAGTAATGAATATTGTTTACTTGAACCGACCAATCGGTCAGTTTGAATTATTTGGCTAAGCTTTTATTCCGAGGTCGTCTTTTGTGAGCAGGCTCTCGAACACGAAACCGGCGGTGGTGATATTTTCTTCGGCGCCCTGTTTGCGGTCGATAACCGCGACGATTTTTTTCACGGTCGCACCGGCTTGAGTAACGATTTTGGCGGCCTCGATGACTTGTCCGCCTGTTGTGGCGATATCTTCCACGATCAGTACCACGTCGCCGGCCTTGAGGGCGCCTTCGATCATTTTGCCTGTGCCGTAACCTTTTTTACTGTTGCGGATGATGATCCAGTTTTTGCCGGTTGCCATAGCTGTCGCGGCGGCGAGAGCGACACCGCCTAATTCGGCGCCGGCGATCAGCGTGACATCATCGGTGAGGTGTTTGGCGAAATCTTCTCCGAGCGCCTTTAAGATATCGGGGCAGGTCTCGAAGAGGTATTTATCGAGGTAATATTTGCTTCGTTTTCCGCTTCGAAGGACAAAATCGCCTTCTAAGTAAGCGGTTTCCTTTATGCGTTTGATCAGTTCTTCTCTTTCCACAATAAAGATTCCTTAAACATTGAGTTGCACTTTTCGGTTGAGCCGGCCGCGATATTTTCTGCGGATGGGGCGGACGGTTTGTTTGATGAATTCATCGACCTGCTGAGGGGCTCGGCCGATGTAGCTTTTCGCGTTCAAGACGGCTTTGAAGTCGACGGCGGCGAAGGCGGAGTCGGCCTTTAACCGCTCGATCAGGTCGTTTGGTTTACCTTTTTGTTTGACCATTGCCGCGGCTGCGTGCGAATGGCGTCTGATTTTTTCGTGAAGCTTTTGGCGGTCGCCGCCCGCTTTGACCGCGGCCATTAGGATATTCTCGGTCGCCATAAAAGGCAGCTCCGCGTTTATGCGCGCCGAGATCACTTTGGGATATACCACCAGGCCGTCGAGTACGTTTGTGAGTATTTCGAGGATGCCGTCGACGGCGAGGAACGCTTCGGGGATCACAACTCTTTTGTTGGCGGAGTCGTCGAGGGTTCTTTCGAGCCATTGTTCGCAGGCGGTCATGGCGGGGCTTGATGCGAGGCTTAGTACGAATCGGCTAAGGGCGGTCGCTCTTTCGCATCGCATGGGGTTTCGCTTATAGGCCATAGCGGATGAGCCTACCTGAGATTTTTCGAAGGGCTCTTCGATCTCTTTTAGGTTGGCGAGCAGGCGCAGGTCGTTGCAGAGTTTGTGCGCGGACTGGGCGATCGAGGCGAGGGCATTGACGACGAGGGTGTCGATCTTTCGCTGATAGGTCTGGCCAGTGACGGCGCAGGAGTTTTTGAAGCCGAAGGCTTTGGTGACGGCTTTGTCGAGCTGTTTGACTTTGTTGCCATTGCCGCCGAAGAGCGCAAGGAAAGAGGCCTGTGTGCCGGTAGTGCCTTTGACGCCTCTAAAGGGCAGGGTGTCGAGGCGGTGTTCGAGTTCCGCCAGGTCCATTACGAATTCGTAGCACCAGAGAGTCGCGCGTTTTCCGACGGTAGTAAGCTGCGCGGGCTGGTAATGTGTGAAACCTAAGGTCGGTGTTGAGCGATATTTTTTGGCGAAGAGGGCAAGCAGATTGATGATCTGGGCGAGTTTGGGGGCCAGCAGGTTCAGGGCGTCGCGGATTATTATCAAATCGGCGTTGTCCCCGACGTAGCAGCTTGTTGCGCCGAGGTGTATGATGGGGGCCGCCTTTGGCGCGGCTTCTGCGAAGGTGTGGATGTGTGCCATGACGTCGTGGCGGAATTTCTTCTCGTATCGGGCGGCCTTTTTAGAGTCTATATCGTCGAGGTGGCGGGCCATTTCGTTAAGCTGGTTTTGTTTGATATCAAGGCCGAGTTTTTTCTGTGCGCGTGCGAGTTCGAGCCAGAGTTTTCGCCAGGTGCTAAACTTGTTGGTCGCCCCGAAGAGTTCAGCCATTTCTTTCGAGGCATTTCTTTCGACAAGAGGGCTTGTGTACAACTGTCTGTTTTGTGCCATTTTCTCTTCTCTTTAATTATTGTAATGCGGCGTTTACTTTTTCCTCGTACCTGGCTAAGAGCTTTTCTATTTCGTCGACATCTTCCCGTGGCAGTTGAAGATCCGCGGCGCCGGCGGTTTCTGCGATCTGGTCGGGGTTTCTTGCCCCGACGATCGCGGCGGTTATTTCGCTTCGGCGAAGGGTCCAGCTTATCGCAAGCTGCGGGAGAGGACGAGAGTTTTTTTCAGCAATTTTTTTAAGTTGCTCGACCAGTTCGAGTATCAGGGCGAATCGCGGCGGCTGGAACTCGACGTTCTGCAGGCGGTAGTCGTCGCGGGCGAGGTTGGCGAGCCTTTCGGGGCTGAATTTGCCGGTGAGCAGGCCCCTTTGCATGGTGCTGTATGCTACGATACCGATATTATTTTTTTCGCAGTAACCGAGGAGCTTATCTTCGATCTCGCGGTGGAGCATACTGTACATCGGCTGCAGCGAGGCGACGGGGCAGATTTGTTGGCAGCGACGGATTTGTTCGAGACTGAAGTTGGAGACACCTAAATATCTGACTTTGCCCTGCCGCTTAAGTTTTGCCATTTCCTCCCAGGCGCCGGCGATATCTTCATCGGGGGTGGGGTGGTGTATCTGGTAGAGGTCTATTACGTCGATGCCGAGTCTTTTGAGGCTGTCTTCGCATTCCCGGCGGATACTGTCTTTTTTGAGGCAGTTTATCTTTTCCTTCCGGTCGTTCCAGAGCAGTCCGCACTTGGTGGCGATGAGCGGTTTTTCGCTGGTTTGTTTTAGTGCGCGGGCGACGAGTTCTTCGGAGTGCCCGCAGCCGTAGATGGGAGCGGTATCGATCCAGTTGATGCCGAGATCAATCGCCTTTAGTATCGCGGCGACTGCCTGGCCGTCGTCCTGCGGTCCCCAGCCGCATTGCCAGGGCCCGCCGATGGCCCATGTGCCCAGGCCGACGGTGGTGAGTTCGAGGTCGGTATATCCGAGTTTTTTGGTTTGCATAGTCAGTCTCCGGGGTTTTCAGCGCAATAGCATATTAACAAATGCCGCACCTGGCAATAATTTTGTGGCCGGGAGGGCGGAAATACAATCGTTTATGGGCGTTATTGGTTGGTTACCAGCCTCCGGGCTGCAGCGAATCACTTACAGCTTCGTTCCACCAGTTGGGGTCGCGGAAATACTGTTTCATCATCATCGCGGCGACGACGCCGTCACCTACGGCGGTCGCGAGCTGCATGGCGGCGCCGATGCGGCAGTCACCGGCGGCAAAAATGCCGGGGATGTTTGTTCGAAGATAGCCACAATCGCATTTTATAAAGCCGGAGTCGGTTAGTTCGACGA
Organism: uncultured Pirellulales bacterium; assembly: GCA_964397865.1. Lineage (GTDB taxonomy): Bacteria > Planctomycetota > Phycisphaerae > Sedimentisphaerales > Anaerobacaceae > CAYNKU01. Next base: position 12,080 of record CAYNKU010000008.1, read on the forward strand.
AGCCCTTTAGAAAGGCGGTGTTCGGCACCATGCCCACGAAGATAAATACTCCGTCGCAGGGATAATCTTCTTCGGTATCGGTTTTGAGGTCTTTGAGTCTGACGGACTCGACCTTTTCCTGGCCTTGTATGGCGGTTGCAACGGTGCTGTACTTTATAATCAGATTCGAGTCGGACCCGTTTGCCTTTGCGAGCAGTTCTTCGGTGAGTACCCTTGTGGCCCTGAATTCGTCCCTGCGGTGGATGATCGTGACCTTTGCGGCGAATTTTGTCAGGTGCAGGGTTTCTTCGACGGCGGTATTTCCCCCGCCGACGGCGACGACGTTTTTGCCCTTGAAGAATGGCGCGTCGCAGGTTCCGCAGTAGCTGACGCCGGCGCCGGCGTTTCGGAAGTGGTCTTCGCCGGGGATACCGAGTTTGCGGTAGTCACTTCCGGGGGCGAGGATAACCGCCCTTGCGATGTAGGAGGCGTCGTCGCAATTGACCTGGATGTTTCCGTCGGGAGCTTTTTGCAGCGAGGTGACTTCGGAGCCGGTTTTTATCTCTGCGCCGAAGCCGGTCGCCTGGTTTTGCATAGTCTGTATCAGGCCCGGGCCGTCGGTGCGTTCTATTCCGGGGAAGTTTTCGATTCGGTCGGTATTGTTTATCTGTCCGCCGGGGAAGAATTTCTCGAGTACGGCCGTTTTGGACCTGTCTCGGGATGCGTAGAGCGCCGCCGCCAGGCCGGCGGGACCCGCGCCGATAATAACGCAGTCGTATTTTTGATTTTTCTCAGTCATACGTTTACCCTTTGTGGAATTTTATTGTCAGAGCCGGTTTTGTTCAATTAATTTATTTGATTGCAGGATAAATTCAGCTTTTTCCGGAAAATAGCGAAGGATATCGCCGGGGTTTTGGCGTTCGAGGGTATAAATGCGGCGGGGCTGGGCTGTTCGTTTTAATATTCTGAAATCCTCGTCCAGGTATATGTATTCGAAGAAATCCGGCTTGTGCATAAAGCCCGCGCGCAGGGTATGGGCCGGGGGCTGTTCGGAGGTATCGCTTTGGTTTGGCTGGATAAGGGCAAAATACATCGGGGTTATCGCGCCGTCGGATTCGATGATGTCGACGACGATTTCTTTGCGGCCGCTGTCGACCATCCGGCTGAAAAGCTGTTCGAGAAATATTTCGGGTATCACCGCGGGATTCAGGCGGTATGCGCTCTCGCGAAGCCGCCCGGTGGACTCACGCAGAGTTAAAGTCCGGTCTTCGCTTAGCGTTAATTCACTGTCGTATGTTCCGTTTCGGCCGACGGACTGATTTTTCCAGACGAACTCTTCGAGGCGTCCGTCGCCTTGGAAAAAAGTTACCTGCTCGCGTGCGTTGGGGCCGCGGTAGTATATGAAGCTTTGAGCCTGTATATTGAGCGGTTCTTTGCCGGAGCTTAGTATCCGCTCTGTTGCGAAGCCGAGGGGTTTTTCGGAGATATCGCTGATTAAAAATAAACCCTGGCGGGGGGCGCTTTCAAAAAACGAATTCAGGCCCGAATTTTTGATTTCATCGACGACCTCACGGCCCGCCCGAAGAAATTTGTTGTCCTCGAACTCGATATTGCCGGCGAGTTCGTCGAAGGCCTTAAAGGCGGTTTCAAATTCGAGGTCTATGTATTCGACCTCGATATTTAGCTGCCGGTGGTCCGGCAGGGGTATGACAGCGAAGATCATATCGGGTTTTGGCGACTTAGTTTCGAGATGAATCCAGTGGGTGGTGATCGCCCCGGCGGTGATCTGGCCTGAGCGGCCGGTTTGGCCGGGGTGTTCACCGGCCTTGAAGGTAAGCTGAAAAGCGACCGAGCCGGGCGGCGCGGCGAGCAGATATCGGCAGCGGATTTGTATCGAGGGGCGCGGCGCGGTTGGGGCGAAGAAGCTTCGCAGGAGGAAATCGTTGTCGCGTCGCGTCCAGGAGGCCTCGGCCTTCCAGCCGTTGCCGGAAGGCATAGGTACCGCCAGTCCGCTGTACTCGAGCGCGATCGGGGGGATGAGCTTTATCGCCGACTTGTGCGCGACAATAGCCTTGGCGACCATTAAAGACCCGATAAACAAACCCAAAAGGACCAGTTTATCGGCGGCATATCTTTTTTCACGGTATTCGTAAGTCATAAGCCTCGCCATAGTAATTCATAACCGCGGGGATTTCAACTGCGGATTTTACCGGTCCTTTTCGGGCGGCGGGCGAAGCGGAGCGGAAAAATTAACTTCGGGGCGATTTGGCTTAGCTAAAAATGATTCGTATATCTTAGGTAGGCAGCCATTGACTCGATGTTCGAGAGTTGACGAAGGGAAGAATTAGAAAAATAGAGCATAGTATGACGAGGAGTTGTTATGAGAGATGTAATGATGCTGCGTGGGGCCGAGCCGAGGAAAATCCTTGAAACGGTCGTTTCGGAACAAATACCGGCCATCATGTCTTATATGTCGAGGGGCCGATGGCATGTGGCCAAGATTCTGCTGACAGAATTGGGGGCGGGCAGATTAAGTGTCGAAGTTTCGCCGAGGAAAAAACCTCAGCCGTTAAACATACGGCCAGAGCAGGATGTTGGGGTATCGATAAAGTACGGATACGGTAAATTTATTTTCGAGACGACGGTAATGGGCCTTGAACCCTCGACCGAGCCGGAGGGAAGAGGCAGAATAACACTCGCGGTACCAAAGAGGATTGAAATGGTGCAGCGGCGCAGCTATTTCAGGGTGCAGGTGCCAGAGGGTCTGAAAGTCAATGTGGTTATGTGGCACAGCGGCTTCAACAGGGATGTCCGCCGCGGCCCGGGAAACTACTGGAAGGGAAGACTCATCGATATTTCAGCCGGCGGCTTACAGATCGCCCTGAATTCGGCCTTTAGCACAGATTTCAAGGAGGGCCAGACACTCGGTATCAGGTTCACACCGGAACCTTATGTCGAGCCGTTGATGTTCAACGCCCAGATCAGAAGTGTACTGCCCACCGTGGGCGGCGACAGGGTTTGTCTGGGGCTGCAGATCATCGGCCTCGAAGCGAGCGCCGAGGGCCGGACGATGCTTTCGCGACTCGTTGGAGTGGTGGAGCACTATCATCAGGTGAACCAAAGGGGTGTAAAGCAGCGCGATTTTCAGGCGACAAGCGTCTGATGTGCAGCTAAAAACCTTTACTTATTCGGCTCTTAATCTACGGGAACATCCGGGGTCTCAGCGACTGCGACTGCTGACGGTTCGCTCTGAACCAGAGCGGTTTTTGCATGGGTGATTTTTTGCAGAAGCGGTTTGGCAATACCGCTGGCCGCGAAACCGCAGAACCCCAGGACCAGGGCGATTTGCCTGAACCAGATTATCAAACCGATCACCAGCAGGCACATCATAAGGTAAGCGAGAGGTTTTTTGCCCTTTATGTACTGGTTCACCACGTGGGGATAGCGAATCCTGCTGACCATAAGTATGGCCGCGGCGAGGGTCATAAACGGCAGACAGTAAACGATAATATTGTCGAGGACAAGATAAACGAACGAGCCTTTTTCTATCAATTCCGGCAGAAATTCCTGATGAAAGATTACCAGGCTGACCACCACTCCCGCTGCGGCCGGGCTCGGCAGACCCATAAAACTCATGTGTGACGATTCGTTTTCCTCGTTCTCGACGTTGAATCTTGCCAGTCGTATGGCCGCACAGCTTATATAGGCGGCGGCGGCCAGCCAGATGAAACGGTCGAGAAAGTTTTCGAGGGCGGGATGCAATTGTTCGAATTCGGCAAACTTGAACTCCATGACCTTGAGCATTAAAAACGCCGGCGCGACGCCGAAGCTGATGATATCGCAGAGGCTGTCGAGCTGACCGCCGAAGCTGGAGGTGCTTTTGCTCATCCGGGCGAGCCGGCCGTCGAGCATGTCGGCTATCATTGCCAGCAGGACCATATAGCCGGCGATGGCGAAATAAGGCATCTGCAACTTGTGGTAAGAAAATTGCCCGATCCCCGGCACGAAGGCCCTGGCGGCGAGCACTAAGGCGGCGAAGCCGAACAGGCCGTTTAAGATTGTAATCAGTGACGGCAGGACGGTGATGTAATTGAGTCTCTTTTTTCGCGCTCTCCGCAGAAAGCCTTTTTTGTCGGAGCTCTTTTTCATTCCTGACATTTTTTATACCTTATAAGCGGTGTTAAGGCGGCTTTAACCCGATCGCCTTTTTTAACGAGCATTTCAATTTCGGCCCCGGCCGGCAGATACAGCTCCGTCCTCGAACCGAACTTTAGCATTCCGAATTTTTCGCCGGCGGCGAGGCTGTCTCCTTCGGTCGCTTCGCAGACAATCCGCCTGGCTATGGCGCCGCTTATCTGGCGGAGGAGAAGCTTTTCTGCGGGATCACCGGATCGCAAGAGGTGCAGATCGTTCGATTCGTTGACCTGGCTCGACTGCGGATCGCGGGCGTCTTTGAACCGCCCCTTTTTGTAAATTATTTTTTTCACTTTGACGCGGCAGGGAGCTCTGTTGATGTGGGCATCGAAGATACTCAGAAAGATGCCGATCCTGAGCGCTTCATCGCCGATGTAATTGTTTTCGACGACCTCTATGTCTGTAATGGTGCCGTCGGCCGGCGAAAGGAGCAGGTCTTTATCTTCGGGTGCCCGGCGGTAGGGATCGCGGAAAAAGGCAAGGGTCCAGATGAGTATTAAGCCGAGGACGGCTTCGATTAGTATGATGACCCCGGCAGGAAAAAATTCTCTGCCCGCAAAAAAACAAATAACCATAATGCCTACTACTATCAGCGGAAGCACAACAACCTGCGGCAAACCATATTTTGTCAGCGGAATCCTCATAGCTGATATGATAACCCCGGGCGGCGAAACAATCAAGAAATAAGCCTCTTGCCCGCCGAAAGCGGGCATAATAAGAGGCCGGCTTTTAAGGCCGGCCCTGAAAAAAGGGATAAATTTTTCAAACTGCTTTGCACTGTTAGATTCAAGCTCCTGTTTATTTAAACGAAACCTTTTGGTCAGGGTTCGCAGGAATATCGAATTTGCTGAAAAGGACATACCAGCCAGCGGAGGAAACTTATTATTTTGGGGTCGGCGGCGGCCAGAACTTGATCAGAGGTTTGGCTTTTGGCTCGACCAGATCGAACTCAGTTTCCAGGCCCTGGGTGGAATTCGGTCCCACCTGGAGTTTGAACCTGCCCGGCTCCGGAGCAAAGATCATTTTGTCATTATAAAAAGCCAGCGTCTCCGGCTTAATTTCAAAAAGAACCTGTCGGGTCGCACCGGGCTCGAGGTATATTTTCGCAAAACCCTTGAGCTCTTTAACCGGCCGGGTAACGCAAGCGCTGAGGTCGCGAATATAGAGCTGGACGACTTCCTGGCCAGCCCTTGAGCCGGTATTTGTTACCTCGGCGGTAACCGTCAGGGTTTTGTCCATGGCGAGATTGGGGTCGCTTAGTGTGATATTATTGTAATCGAAAGTTGTATAGCTCAGGCCGTAACCAAAGGCGAACAGAGGGGTATGTGGGCAGTCGATATAGTTCGAGGCATAACGGATGCCGGGTTGGGGGGGCCTGCCGGTGTTTTTGTGATTGTAATAGATCGGAATTTGCCCGGCCGTTCGTGGCCAGGAGGCGGTGAGTTTGCCGGAAGGGTTGTAATCGGCGAACAGACAATCCGCGACGGCATGTCCCGCCTGCACGCCTCCGTGCCAGGCTACCATAATCGCGCCAACTTCTTCAGCAAGAGAGCTTATCGACAAAGGTCGGCCGTTGAACAAAACCACTGCGACGGGTTTGCCCGTTGCGCAGACAGCGGTGGCGAGCTTCTGCTGGGCTTCGGGCAGGTCGATATTTGTTCTGCTGTGCGCTTCGCCGGTCATATTTTGTGATTCGCCTAACGCGAGGATGACGACATCGGCTTGCCGGGCGACTTTTACCGCCGCGGCGATTTGCTTGAGGGAATAATTGTCGACATCACAGCCTTTCGCGTAAACCACTTTTGATTCGCCTGGGAGTTTTTCCCTGATACCCTGCAAAACAGAAACAACGTCGCCGCTTTGGCCGAGGGCCGACCATGTACCCAAGAGGTCCGCCTGGTTGTTAGCAAAGGGGCCGATGAGCGCGATGGAGTTTACATCTTTACTGAGCGGCAGGAGGTTGGCATCGTTTTTTAAGAGTACGATCGATTCTCTGGCCAGCTCGCGCGCGGCCTTAAGATGGTCTTCGCACAGCATCACATCTTCGGTGAGATTCAAATCGGTATAGGGATTGTCAAAAAGGCCCTTGCGGAATTTTACCCTCAGGATGCGCCTGACCGCTTCGTTTATAACGGTTTCGGGGACAATGCCTCTTTTGACAAGTTCGGCGAGATTGTCCGAATAAGTGCCGGACTGCATATCCATATCGATGCCGGCGGTTACGGCTTTTTTTGCGGCTTCGGCAGGGTTTGCGGCAAAGCCGTGGACAATAAGCTCCTTTACGCTGGCCCAGTCACTGATTACAAAACCGTCGAACTTCCACTGCTGCTTTAATATCTCTGTAAGGGTGTGGTAGTTGGCGGTCGCGGGAATGCCGCTTACTTCGTTGAATGCGCTCATTACCGTTGCCGCACCGGCGTCGACACCGGCCTTGAAGGGCGGCAGGTATATTTCACGGAGCGTTCTTTCTGAAACTTCGCCGGTGTTATAATCCCTGCCTCCTTCGGCGGCGCCGTAAGCGACGAAATGTTTCAAACAGGCGGCAAGTGAAGAGCGACTGGAAAGGTCAGAACCCTGGAAACCGCTTACCGCCGCTTCGGCCAGAACCGACGTCAGGTAAGGATCCTCGCCGAAAGATTCGGCTATCCTGCCCCATCTCGGGTCTCTGCTGATATCTATCATCGGTGCGAAGGTCCAGTCAACGCCGTCGGAGGCCGCCTCGCGAGCGGCAACGGCGGCAGCCTTTGCCAGAAGGGCCGGATTCCAACTGCACGACTGGGCCAGGGGAATAGGAAAAATCGTTCGATAGCCGTGAATCACGTCATAGCCGAATATCAGGGGGATGCCGAGGCGGGACTGCTCGACGGCGATTTTCTGCAGGCTGTTGCGCTGGCTCGTTGAAACACGCGAAACCGACGAACCGAGGAACGAGCCGGTTTTACCCTGCAGCACCTGGCGTTTGTAATCTTCTATCTTTTCAGGTGAGTTCGAAATCCAGTATGACTGGGTCATCTGACCGATTTTTTCCTCGAGGGTCATTTGCCCGAGCAGTTTGTTGATCTTCGCTTCGATTTCAGCGTTCGAATCGGCCAGGGCGGTGACAGATGCGCTTTGCCAGGTCAGGATCAAAATAAACAGAATTCTCGCGAACATGTTGGATACCTTTCTAAAACAGATCAAATTTTGCACCCCGACCTCCGGACAGACTTAG
>CAYNKU010000008.1:19563-20684 GCA_964397865.1 uncultured Pirellulales bacterium
CTTAGTGTAAAGATGCTAACAGGACACAATAGACTTTTCAACTTTTTTTAGCGGGTTTGTGCCTGGGTTTTGATAGTAGCGCCGATAAAGTCCGACTTTTCTTGACGCCGTATGGAAAAAGGGCCCCAAAAGCCGGAATTGAGTTTTGATATGGGTTCTATTATAATCGCCCTATGACTCTGGCGGAAAAGATAAAGCATAAGGCCGTTGAATTGGGTTTTGACTTGGCGGGTATTACGGATGCTTCAGCGATAGGCCCCGAGCACTGCCAAATGCTCGAAAACTGGCTAAAGGCGGGCTATTGTGCCGGTATGGGCTATATGCAGAGGAACCTCGACAAGCGAACTAACCCAGCCGCACTCCTTTCAAACGCCCGCTCGGTTATTGTCGTCGGATTAAACTATAAACCCCGTCGAACCGAATCCGGACCTTCAAGCCCCGAGACCTCTGTGGGCAGGGTGGCAAATTATGCAAGGTATGAAGACTACCACGTTTTTGTCAAAAAACTGCTGCGGCTGTTGGCTGAGTTCATTACAACCGAAAGCGGCCAAGACCCGAAATTCAAATTCTGCGTCGATTCGGTACCGCTGGCGGAAAGGTCACTCGCGGCAAGAGCGGGACTGGGTTTTATCGGTAAAAATCACATGCTTATCAACCCCATCTTTGGCCCCGAAATACTTTTAGGAGAAATAATCACCGACCTGGAACTGCCGACCGACAAACCCATCGCCTGCAACTGTAAAGACTGCGTCAAATGCATCGCGGCATGCCCCACCGGAGCGTTGTCATCCGACGGCACTTTCGATTCGAACAAGTGCATCAGTTATTTGACAATCGAGCACAAAGAAAAAATTTTCCCTGACCTTGCGCAGAAAATCGCAGACAGGGTGTTCGGCTGCGACCAGTGCGTACTGACATGCCCGTTTCAGCAGCAGGCTCCCGTATGCGGCAACAATCAATTCAAATTCTATCCGGACCGAGCAAAACCGGACCTCAAGAGGATTTTAGACTTTGATGAAAAGGATTTCGATTCTGAATTCGCCGACTCGGTCATGAGGCGCACAGGCCTTAAAAAACTAAAAGCAAATGCCCGCGTATGTTTGGATAATATCGAAAAAAAT
>CAYNKU010000009.1:0-19608 GCA_964397865.1 uncultured Pirellulales bacterium
TTACTTTTTCAGTCATTTTTCGTCATTTTTTTTACCGGCTGCAAAAGGCCTCCGCAGCCTGATACCCCCCCTGCTGACGACGAAAAAGTCGTCATCAAATTCGAGATCACCCAGGACCTCGAAACGATCAGCCTGTCTCTTTTCGGCGAACCGCCGCAATTTGCCATCTGGCTCGAAGATGCCGTAACCGGTGACTTTCAAACGGTTTACGTAACATACCGCTCCGGCACCGGCGACTGGGAAGGCAAAGCCGACTGCCCCGCCGCACTGCCGAGATGGTTCCAGATATATAAGCAGGAAAGCAATACCACCACCCTTCCGACAATGGATAATCCCGTCCCCGACGCCATCACCGGCGCAACACCAACACAGCAGCAATTCAGAGCCGGCGCGCAGGTACCGGCCGGCAGCAGGTGGATATGCTGGATCGAGATGAACCTCTCCGGTGATTTTAATCATAAGTACCAGGAATATAACGAGATAGAGCAAACGGTGGATTGGCATTTTTCCGGTCAGCCGCCCCTGATATACCGCGCCGAAATCACCGCAACGCCGAGCCAAACCACCTCGGCAAAGCTCTTCGGCCAGTCGATACCATACAGTACAACTGAGAATATCATCGAACCGGTAAGCGAAGATATAACCTCAGCCAAAGATGTCTTCAAATCAATAGAAATCCGCGTTTTGCCCGCGGAAACGGCTGTTAACAAAGAAATTTGAGCTAAAGGGGTTGCCAAATCCGAACGAATATTATAATGTAATGTAATAGTAAATTGTGAATTTCTAATTTTAACAGGTTGAGTATGGGAATAATTGTCCAAAAATTCGGCGGCACCTCCGTAGCGGATGCCGTGAAGATCCAGCGGGCCGCCGAGCGTGCCATCGGTGCGGTTAAAAAAGGCTATCAGGTCGTGGTTGTCGCCTCGGCACGCGGCAGACAGACCGACCAGCTTGTCGCCGATGCGTATGAGATCAATCCGGATCCGCCAAAACGCGAACTGGATCAGCTTATCAGTACCGGTGAACAGCAGACGGTCTCTCTTTTCGCGATGGCACTTGATGCCGCAGGTTATCCGGCGATCAGTTTCACCGGCGGCCAGATACGAATGATAACCGATAACAATCATACGCGGGCGCGCATAAAAAGTATCGACGCCATGCGAATCCAAAAAAAACTCGATGAGGGCAAAATAGTCCTCGTTGCAGGCTTTCAGGGAATCGATAACGAGGAAAATATCACCACTCTCGGCAGAGGCGGCTCGGATACGACAGCGGTCGCTATCGCCGCGGCCTTAAAAGCCGAGCAGTGTGAGATATATACAGACGTCGACGGTGTCTACACGACGGATCCGAGGATTTTTAAAAACGCCGTTAAAATAGGCCAGATCAGTTATGACGAGATGCTCGAGATGGCAAGTCTCGGCGCGGGTGTAATGCACAGCCGAAGCATAGAATTCGGCAAAAATTACGATGTAAAAATTCACGTAAGAAGCAGCAGCAAAGACTCAGAGGGAACAATAATTACACATGAGGGCCCCCAAATGGAAGATATAGTGGTTTCAGGAGCGACAATTCAAAAGGATATGGCCAAGATAAGCCTGGTCAGCGTCGATAATAAACCCGGCAATGCCGCCAAAATATTCGCGCACTTAGCGGGCGCAAAAGTCGTTATCAATGATATTGTCCAGACCGAAGTCAGCGCGGAAAAGGCGAACCTCTCGTTCACTATCGGAATTTCCGACCTGAATGCGGCAAAGCAGGCTGTGGAGAGTATAAAAGACAATATCGGCTGCGAAAGCATTTTCATACGTAAAGACATCGCCGAGGTCTCCGTAATCGGCGTGGGAATGCGGTCGCACTTTGGTGTCGCAGACAAAATGTTCTCGAGTCTCGCCGGAGCACAGGTAAATATCGATTCGATCACCACCAGTGAGATCCGGATAAGTTGTATCGTTAACGAACACGAAGCGGAAAAAGCTCTCGAGGCGGTTTGCGCGGCGTTCGAGCTGGATAAAACCGTCGATAAAAGAAAAAAATAACTTAGTAGGGCCTTTGTCAAAGATCAGGACAAAAAAATACGCGATGAGTAAAGCCCGGCAAAGAGCTATTGGTGCTTTTTGCCTGGCATGTATCGGATTTCTTATCTGGCTCGATCACAGGCCGGGGGCCAAAGAAACAGCCTCGCCTTTGGATACTCCGCAAAACCAAGCCCGCCCACAAACCGATGATTTTCAAAAATATCACGGCGGCAGTTTTACGGTCTCAAAAGTTATTGACGGCGATACTATCGACATCGCTATTGCCGATGCTCAATACCTCAATACACGGATACGTCTTCTCGGAATAGATACACCGGAAACTAAAAGCCCGACGGTTGAGCAGATGTATTTCGGCGCCGAAGCGGCTGAATTCGCTACGACAGTTGCCCTGGGAAAAAACGTCCGCGTTTATCTCGACTCGACAAGTCCCGCCAGAGACAAATACGATAGGGTCCTTGCTTATATTCAACTACCTAATGGAAAATTTCTCAACGAGATGCTTGTAGCTGAAGGTTTTGCGTATGCGGATCTGCGGTTTCGGCACGGTTTTTACAATAAGTATCAACAACTCCAGGCGCTGGCTAAAAGTCGGAATAAAGGACTCTGGCAAAACATCACGCGGGAGCAACTGCCTAAGTGGCTGCAACGGGAAAGACCGAAACTTCTGCTTAAATAAAAACCATCTATATCATTGATATTAAAGGGCTTATAAGCCGTATTCTTTGATCTTGCGGTAAAGGGTTCTCTCGCCTATGCCGAGGATTTTGGCGGCTTTTTCGCGGTTGTTTTTTGTTTTGGCGAGGGTGTCTATTATCGCCTGCTTTTCGAGTTCGTTAAGCGCTATGCCGGCCAGATCCATTTGCCCCTTTCCGTCGACCCCGGCCGCCAGTCGCCTGGGCTGATGAATCTCGGGCGGGATATCCTGAACGTCGAGTTTATCGCGATCACACATCACGACCATAGTCCTGATGCAGTTGCGAAGCTGGCGGATATTGCCGGGCCATTCGTAACCCCGGAGAATCGCAAGAGCCGAATCGGTAATGCCTTTGATTTTCGAGCCGATCTCGTCAGCGGATTCCTTAAGGAAATAATCTATAAGTACGTCGATATCTTCGGCCCTGTCGTGCAATCTGGGGAGAGTGATGCTGACGCCCTTGATCCTGAAATAAAGGTCCTGTCGGAACTGTCTTTTTTCCACGAGTTTTGCCAGGTCCTGATTCGTTGCGCTTATGATCCTGACATCGACAACTATCATCTTGTTCGAGCCGACGGGCGTAACGACGCCGTCCTCGATAACCCGCAGCAGTTTCGCCTGCATATTCAGCGGCATATCGCCTATCTCATCGAGAAATAGTGTTCCCTTATCCGCTATCTCGAACAACCCCTTCCTGTCGGAAGCTGCGCCGGTAAAAGCGCCTCTGGCGTGGCCGAAGAGTTCGCTTTCGAGCAGGGTCTCGGTAAGACCGGCGCAGTTTATCGGCCTGAAAGGTTTGTTACGACGTCTGGAATTGTTATGAATCGCCCTTGCCAGCAGTTCTTTGCCCGTGCCGGACTGGCCCTCGATCAAAACAGATATATCGGTCGGGGCAACTCTCCTGGCGACCTCAAAGACCCCCGCCATTGCCTCACCGCCGCCGCGAATGCCCTCGAAAACAAAATCTCCTTCCCCCACCGGGCCCGACGCCGCGGCTGAGGCCCGCTGGGAAATTTTACGACTCGCCTGGTCCACAAGACTGCGGAGCTGGTCTATATCGACCGGCTTAACCAGATAATCGAAAGCACCCTGCCTGATAGCCTCCTTGCAGGTATCTATGCTCGCGTAGGCGGTTACTAAAATCACCTCGGTCTGGTGATTACGGCCCTTAGCCTCGTCGAGGATCACCAGGCCGTCGATATCACCCTGGAGATTCAAATCGGTAATAACCAGGTCTACTTGTTCGGTATTAATCATCTCCAGCGCATCTTTGCCGTTATAGACGGCTATCGCCCGGGAGCAGTATTTCTCGACCGCCTCTACGATTCCGTCGGCGTGATCGCGCTCGTCATCAATAACTAAAATTACGATATCTCTGCCGGTCATATCCAATCCCTGCTCATTTTATCAGCGGTAATTTTATCAAAAAACTCGTTCCTTTGCCAATAGTGCTGTTGACGCTTAACCGGCCGTTGTGTCTCTGGATTATTTTCTTTGCTGTCGGCAGTCCCAGCCCGCTTCCCCGCGGTTTGGACGAATAATAGGGATCGAAGATACGCACCAACTTCTCGGCGGCGACACCTTCGCCTGTGTCGCTTATCTCTATTACAGCCATTTCTTTGTGCCTGTCGGTTCTCACTATCAGTTCTCCGCCGCCATCCATAGCTTCCTGGGCGTTTATAAAAAGATTCAGCAGAACCTGTTTGAGCATATCGGCGTCGACCCTGCACAAAAGCGGCTGAGTACACAAGCCCTGACGAATCATTATTCTGTGACTGCCTGCCTGAGGCGAGTAAAAATCGATCATGTCACTGACAAGCTCGTTGATATCGACATCGACCAACTGCAATTCGGTCCTGGCGACGTATCGCAGGAAACCTTCGAGTATCTGTTCGAGGCGGTCGGCTTCTTTGCGAATAACCGCTATTTTGCGAAGTGGTCTCTTGAAGGCCTGCGAGTTGCTTTCAAAAGCACCCCCGCCAGATTGTGCGGCGCCGACTTTTTCGAGTTCTTCGAGGTCTTCGCTGATGAGTTTCAGGTTAATCTTGATAGTGGAAAGCGGGTTTTTTATCTCGTGCGCCAATTGGCCGGTGAGTTTTCCGAGTTCCTCGAACTCTTTGGAATGTTCATCGGTGCCGGGGCGCACTTGAGAGCTTTTTTTGCGACGAAAAACCATAAATACACCCACTGCCGTCACTAAGGCAATAATAAAACCAGCTAAAAACTCCCCAGACATTTCTTCTGACGCTCCAGGTGCGGGTAAAGGTTAATTGTCCTGGAAATCGAATTGTCTCACCGGCTGTTATTTTTTCGGCGCCGCGGCCTTCTTCCTCTTATCGGCTGAATTGCCGGCAAGAACGGCCTTGCGAGAGAGTTTGAGTCTGCCCTGATCGTCAATCGATATCAGCTTGACAGCTATCAAATCGCCCACCTTGCAGACTTCCTCGACGCTCTTGACATAGCCATCGCTCAACTCGCTTATGTGACACAAACCCTCAACGCCGGGAACAATCTCGACAAAAGCGCCAAAGTCCTTAACCGAAACCACCTTTGCCTGCTCGTATACATTGCCGACTACCGGCGGTTGAGTCATCAATTCGATAATCTCTTTAGCTTCGAGGTGCCCGTCACCGTTGACGCAGCTTATGTAGATCGTCCCATCTTCTTCGATTTCAATAACCGCACCTGTCTGCTCCTGGATACTCTTGATCATCTTGCCGCCCGGGCCGATCACTTTGCCGATAAATTCCGGGTCGATTTCGATACTGATAAGTTTGGGCGCGTATACACTCAGTTCCGGGCGTGGCTGACTGATCGCTTCGGCCATCTTTTCGAGTATTTGCAGTCTCGCTACTCTCGCACGCTCAAGGGCCTCGACCATTATATTGTGCGCCAGACCTTCGGCCTTGATGTCAAGCTGTATAGCCGTGATTCCCTTGACGGTACCTGCGACCTTGAAGTCCATTTCGCCGTAATGATCCTCTTCGCCAAGAATGTCGGTCAATAATTTATACGTTCCGTCCTGGTCTGTTATAAGACCGATCGATATGCCCGCCACCGGACTTTTGATCGGAACGCCCGCATCCATCAGGGCAAGACTGCCGCCGCAGACAGAGGCCATCGAGCTGGAGCCGTTGGACTCGGTTATATCGGAAACGACTCTAACCGTATAAGCGAAAGTTTCGTCCGAGGGCCTTACACGCTCCAGGGCCTTTTCGGCAAGGGCGCCGTGTCCTATCTCGCGCCGACCGGGGCCTCGCATCGGGCGAACCTCGCCGACAGAAAAAGGCGGAAAATTGTAATGAAGCGTAAAGCTTTGGGAATATTCGTCGAGGAGGCCGTCGATGATCTGGGCGTCGCGAATCGTGCCGAGGGTAACATTGACCAGTGCCTGGGTCTCGCCACGGCTAAACAACGCCGAGCCGTGCGTGCGGGGCAGAATACCGACTTCGCACTCGATATCCCTGACCTCGTCGAACCCCCTGCCGTCGACCCTCTTGCCGGCAAGCAGCATTTCTTTGACAATCCGGCCCTCTATTTTTTGAAGTATCCGGTTGATTAGCTTTTTGCTGGCTTTTGCCTCGGTTTCGCCCTCCTGCGGCTGACAATACTCGTCTCTGATCTGCTCGAACAGTTCTTTTACAGCGTCACTGCGCTGCTGCTTAGGTGCTATCTGCTTAAACTCGCAAAGCTTGTCATATACCTTCGAATTAATTTGCTCGAAAAGTTCTTCGCCGATCTCATCGAGCGGTATTTCCTTTTTAACACCGACTCTTTGTCGGAGCTCTTCTATCATATCACAGATTTCGCCGACGACCTTGTGCGCAACCGCGACGGCTTCAGCGACCACTTCTTCGGGCAATTCATCCGCGGCGATCTCGATCATATTGATCGCTTCTTTTCGCCCGCCAAGAAGCAGGTTCATATCCCCCTCGGCAAGCTGCTTGTGGGTGGGATTGATCACAAATTCGCCGTTGACCCTGCCGAGTCTGCACGAACCGGTCGGGCCCATAAAGGGAATCTTGCTTAACGTCAGGGCCGCACTGGCACCTATCATCGCAAGAATATCCGGATCGTTCTCGTTGTCGGCGCTGAGAACGGAGGCGATAATCTGAACCTCCTGGAAATAACCCTCCGGGAACAAAGGCCTGATGGGCCTGTCGATCATCCGGGCGGTGAGAATCTCCTTGGTGCTGGGTCGGCCTTCCCGCTTGATAAAGCCGCCGGGGAATTTACCGGCCGCGCTGTGTTTTTCGCGGTAATCGACACTGAGCGGGAAAAAATCGATGTCTTCGAATCTTGGTGGCGCCGTCACAGCCGCAACCAGAACGATCGTGTCGCCATAGCGGACCAGAACCGCCCCATCGGCCTGCTTTGCTATTTTCCCCGTTTCGATTGATAATGTTCTTCCCCCGATTTCTTTTTCGACTCTTTGAGCTTCTAACATAAAATACCTCGTTGCAACTACCACGCTGTCAAATTCTCGTAACTTGACCGGTAGATTTTTTTAAGTTTCTGTTAAGCTGAAATCACTTTCGCAGGCCAAGTCGAGATATAATTTCCCGATATCGCTTAATGTCCTTTTTCTGCACATATTTCAGCAGGGCCGCCCTGGTGCCAACCATCTTGAGCAGGCCGCGTCTGGACGTGTGGTCTTTACGGTGGATCTTGAGATGTTCGGTTAATTCGTTAATTCTTCGCGTCAAAAGAGCGATCTGGACTTCCGGTGAACCGGTATCGCCCTTATGAATCTCGAAATCATCAATAATTTCTTTCTTTTCTTTTACTGTCAGCATCTCTTGAAAAAACCCTTTCAAAAACAGCCACTGCCGATCTATTCGGCCATAACTCGAAAACCTTACAAAATGCTTTAAATTCCGAATCAAATAGACTAACCGCAATTTGATATTTTTGCAAGCATTTTTTGAGATAGTATTGAACCGCATTGAACCGCCCCGAAATAAGCCGTAACCGCTGCGGCAGTTTGCCCGGCGGAAGTCTAAACGACTTCAAAGGGGGTTAATATGGGGGATTTGAGTCCTAAAGAGCCCATTAATGAGCGATAACGCTCGATATTCTGAATACCGGCATAAGAAGTGCGATAGCAATAGTACCGATAATACCGCCGAGTATTATAATCATCAGAGGCTCTATAAGCGTCATAACACTCTTAATCGAGGCTTCCAACTTTTTTTCGTAAAAAGCGGATATTTTTCCACAAACATTTCCCAGTTTGCCGCTTTTTTCACCTGCCCGGAGCATCTGGATCACGCCGGGGGCGATTAATTCACCACCCCGGCAGGTCAATATCGACTCGGACAACTGGTATCCGTCGCGGATCTTCTCGTCAACCCCCAACCACAAAAGGTGGAAGTAATAATTCTCGCATGAGCCCTGTATGACCTCGATCGCTTCGAGCAGGCTCACGCCGGTATTTATCATCGTAGCCATGATCCGCATACTGCGTGTTATTACGACATCCACGAACATCGAACCCAATACCGGCGTTTTAATCTTGACAAAATCCAGCGTTTTCTTTCCGCCGGGAGTTTGAATCCACCAATACAGCCCCATCGAAACGACTATCAAGCCCGTCACGATAGCCGTCATAGCCTGTACATCACCTAAGATTTTGCTAAATCCCACCAGTATCTGTGTGAGCTTCGGAAGGGCCGCGCCTTTGGCCTCGTAAATCCTCATAAAACGCGGGAGAACAAAAAACATCAGCGTACCGGTGGCCGCAATTGCCATCATCACCATTATAAACGGATAGGTTAACGCGCCCTTGACCTGCTTGCGGGTCTGTGATTCGAAATTAAGATAATCACTCAACACAGTCAACATTTCGACCATTCTGCCCGAAGCCTCCGACGCCTTGACCATACTTATGAACATCGAATTGAACGCCCTCGGATAATATGTCAGGGCCTTGGAAAAATTATCTCCGCTCTTGACCTTCTCCGAGATGTCCATAATTATCATTTTGAACGTGCCGTATTCGGTCTGCTCGGCAATCGCGTCGAGGGCGTCACTGAGCACCACACCGCTGTCGAGCATCACCGACAACTGGGTCGTAAATAATATCAAATCAGCGGCTTTGACTTTTGACGCATAAAGTGCGCGCTGGGACATACCACGTACCCTGCCGTTAGGTCTTTTGCGATTTCGCATATTGACGGTACCGGAGGCGCCGGAGTTCAAAAAAGCGAGTGCATCTTTATTAAAAGACGACTTCTCACTTCCTTTTGCCGCTTCGGCCTGCCGAGCTGTTTTTGTTGAAACTGCTGTCATCGGTTATTTCCCAAAACCGAATCGCGATCCGGCTTTTAAAAATCAGGTTATCCTCATTATCTCTTCAATGGAGACTATTCCCGCCTTAACCTTCTCGAGGCCGTCGAGTCGCAGCGAAAGCATCCCTTTTTGAACAGTTTTTTTCTTGAGCTTCTCGGCATTGGCCGATTCGTTGATCATTTCAGCTATTCCCTCGTCCGGAACAAACAGCTCATGGACGGCGATTCGTCCGATATAGCCGGTATTCCTGCACTTACGACAGCCCACACCGCGGTAGAATTTATCGATCTCGCCGCCTAAGCTTTCGATCATCTTCTTTATGCTCGCCGAAGGTTCGTATTCGGTCTTGCAATTCGGACAGATTTTTCTGACAAGCCGCTGCGCCAGCACTCCGATCAGCGATGCGCCGATAAGATAAGGAGCCACTTTAAGGTCTTTCAGACGTGTAACCGCGCCGACCGCGTCGTTGGTATGCAGCGTGGAAAACACAAGGTGACCCGTCAGCGCCGCCTGAACAGCGATATTGGCGGTAATCTCATCACGGATTTCTCCGACCATTATTATATCCGGGTCCTGTCGCAAAAGGCTCCGAAGTGCCGTCGAGAACTGAAAGCCCGCAGCCTGGTTAACCTGGAACTGGTTTATCCCCCCCATATTGCATTCGACAGGGTCTTCGACCGTGCAGATATTTACATCCTCGTTATTGAGTTCGGCAAGGGCCGCATAAAGGGTAGTATTTTTACCCGAACCGGTCGGGCCGGTGACCAGGATGATACCGTTGGGCGCCTGGATTACCTCTCTGAATAATTTGAGATTTTCATAGGTAAAACCGAGTGACTCAAGACTAAACACCACTCTCTGCGGATCGATAATTCGTATAACGACCTTTTCGCCGAAGTTGCCCGGCATAACCGAAACTCTCAAATCGACGGGCCTTCCTTCGAGCAGTACATGAATACCGCCGTCCTGCGGCAGTCGCCTCTGGGCGATATCGAGTTCAGCCATAATCTTTATTCGGCTGACAATCGCGGCGTGCATCTGATGGGGGGGACGAATCTTTTCATAAAGGTTTCCGTCCACCCTGTACCTGACCCGCAGTTTCTTGTCATCGGGCTCGATATGGATATCGCTGGCATTTTCACGAACGGCGTTATAAATCAGGTAATTGACCAGCTTCACTACAGGAGACTGGCCCGCGATTTCTTCGAGATTGGTTATATCCTGCGCGATATTTTCGATGAGGGTAAAATCTTCGAGACCCTCGTCGTCTATGATATCGTCTATAACAAATACATTCGCCGCAGGCAGGTATGTCTGGACAGTCGCCTTGATATCCTTTGCCGTCGCACAAACCACCTGAACCGAACAGCCGCTGACACGCTCTATCTCGTCAAGCAGGAACACATTCGTCGGCTCACTGACGGCAACGGTGAGCTTGTCATAGACCTTAAACAACGGCAAAACGTTGTGCTCTTCGAGAAATTCCCTCGGCAATATTTCAAGCGCCTTGGGGTCGCAAATTTTGGGACTCACCGCCGCATAGGGAACTTCGTAAGCCTCTGCCAGTGCGGAAGCTATCTGGTTCTCCGTGCAGTAATTCATCTCGACCAGCAGTTCGCCAAGAAGTTTGCGATGCCCCTTGTCGCTTTGCTCGGCAAGAGCTTTTTCTATCTGATCTTCGGTTACAACTCCCCTTGCAAGAAGAAGCTGTCCAAGCTGCATTTTTTTCTCAACAACCGTTTTGCCCATATCTTTTTTCGGTTCCGAGTCTGATCAAAACACCCCAGACTCTATTTATATCTTACACAAAACTTTTCACCGCTTCGGCAAGTTCTACATAGCGGTCGAATTCGTTTTCAAGCCGGGTAATTTCCATAATCTTGCTGCAGTTTTCATCGAGTCCCGCGAGGCGCAACTGGCAGTTATTCTCCCTGCAGTAGTCGCGAATCCACAGCAGTTTTTCCAGTCCGCCGCTGTCTATAAAACCTATGTTCTCCAAATCAAGAACTATACCCGAGCGGCGGCGGCTTATTAACTCGGTGATGGTATTGGCCAGCGGCTCGGCAAATTCGCCGTCCAGGTCGCCCTGCAGGCCGACCACCGAAATATCATTGTAATCCTGTGTATTTATTTTCATCCTATCAAAGTCTCCACTACATATGTCTCGTACTCCGAGAAGTCATCCGTATCGTAAATATCGGTAAAGCCGTTTTGAATAACATCCCAGAGACGATAGACATCACTGTCAAGAAACGCTCTGCCGAGTTTCTCGTCGAACTGGCTGCCCAGGCCCTTTTCTATCTGGGCCAGCGCTTCATCGACGCTCATCGCATCCCTGTAAGTTCGTTTCGACGTCATCGCGTCGAAACTGTCGGCCAGAGCGATAATCCTGCTGATAAGAGGCATCTTCACACCCAAAAGACCGGCGGGATATCCCTTGCCGTCCACGTGTTCATGGTGATATAAGACACCCGGCACAATATCATGCATCTGCTTTATACCGCTCAATATTCCCGCGCCTATCGACGGGTGCTTTCTTATCTGCTCGTACTCGGAGTCAGTTAAATCTCCTTTCTTTCTTAATATCGACTCGTTTATTCCGACTTTTCCTATATCATGAAGCAGCCCTGCCAGGTAAACCTTATTTATCTGCTCGGCATCCAAAGCCTCCTCTTCGGCGACAAGCTCGGCGATCCATCTCGAAATAAACGCGACCCTCTCCGAATGGCCCCTCGTATACTGGTCCTTGGCGTCGATACTGTTTGTCAGCGCCTTTAACGAACCTATGAATAATTCCTTGAGGTCCTGAAACAGCCGGCCGTTTTCGACAAAAACCGCGCAGCCGTTTGCCACAGAATTGAATAATTTGACATCTATACTGTCGAAATCGCTTTTATCCAGCCGATTCTTGGCAACCATCAGGCCTATGATATTGCCGCTGCATTTATCGATACCGTTGGCAGCTCTTTTATCTTTCCCGAACAGGGGAACGGCAATAATATTTTTAACATCATCGGGCCAGTTATATTTGAAAGGCGTATCCACTTCGCTGTCGAGCAATGCCTCTTTGCCCCTGTTCAATTCGGTTACGAGCCTTTCATGGAGATTCGCCGCCATTTCATCGTTTATTTTTATCATGCCGGAACCGGCCACGATCGTCAGTTTCTTTTCATCATCGATACTCTTTTCCAGCAGTATCGCTATTCCTTCCACGCTCACAATATCGGTCAAGTTGTCGCAGGCCATCTGAAGAAAATTAGAGTCCGATTCGGTAACTTTCATATTGGTGCTGAGCTTGTGCAGCAGAACCAGCTCTTCGTAAGTCTGTGCCAGTTCTTCGCTGATCTCATCGATCTGCTTTTCGGCCCTGGAGGTTGCCTGAAAACCGGCTTTAAACAAAATGAGCATCTCGCCTAAAAGTGATTTTATTAAATCACGATCCTGTCCCTGCCGCTCTTCGATACTGCCCGAACCGCTCTTTTCACCCAGGTCGATCAATCCCGCCAGAAGGCTCCGGCCGTACCTGAAGACAAGGGCCAGAATATCCTTATGCTCCCCCGCCTGGTAAATCAGCGAAGCCTCCTCAGAACTTTGCCGTTTATTCTGGTCGAGCGCTTCAAGGCCTGCCGCGATCAATCTTTGCTGATCGCTTTTAAAATCTTCACTCTCACACAAACATACCAGCTCACCTGCGCCGTCACAGACCGCGAAGTTAAAGCCGAATTTGTTTACGTTCCCGCCAAATTTTTCAAGCTCATAAATCTGCGATGAACCGATATCCGGCTTTGTTGTATTTAAAGTATTCTGCATAGAACTCAAAGAACTCCTCCTTAGCCGGCTTCAACAACCTGCTTTTGATAAAGAATATCCTCTATACTTCGCAATAACTCCTTGGGGCTAAAGGGCTTACTAAGACACTCCGATATATTCAAAGCCTTCTTTTGATCATCCTCGATAACGAAGCTCCTCGCCGTAAGCATGATCACCGGAATATCGCAGGTCTCTTTTGACTGCCGAAGTTTCTCGATAAACTCCAGGCCCGTCATAACAGGCATCTGGTAATCCGTCACGATAATATCGGGTTTATCCTTTTGAACAAGTTCGTAAGCCTGCCCGCCGTTATCGGCGGTTATAACATCATAACCGTTATTACGAAGCTTTATTGCAACAACATGAACGATATGCGTCTCATCGTCCACAACAAGTACTTTTTTGTCCGCCATCAAACCGCCTCCACTTTAGTTTCATTACCAACCTTTCGGCTCGACACTTCTGCCATCTGGCCCCGTGCGATAGGTAATTCAAAACCGAAAGTACTGCCCTTGCCTACCTGGCTTTCCACAAAAACTTTTCCGCCATGAAGGTTTTCAACTATCTGCTTGACAAGGTTAAGCCCGAGACCGGTACCCTTTGCCTGACTCTTGTTGGCTTCGACCCTGTAAAATTTATCGAATACATGCTCTATTTCATCGGCCGGGATACCGACACCGGTGTCGGTAACACTGACCCGCACCATCTGCGCAAGTTCATCGACTTGCGTTTGAACCTTTACTGACCCGCCATTGGGAGTATACTTTACCGCGTTACTGAGAAGATTCACTATCACCTGAGAGATCATATCCTTGTCGGCATATACCGGTTTATGAACAATTGGTATCTCCCCGACAACTTCGATATCCTTTTCCTCGGCGTAGCTCTTTATCATCTTCAACTGCTCCTGCAGCAGTATCGTAAGGCTCACGGGCTGCTTATTGATCTTCGTAAGCCCCGATTCTATCCGCGAGATATTGAGGATATCCTCGATCAGACGGTTCAGTCTCTTGGCCTGTTCCTGGATCACCGCGTAAAATTCTTTTTTTGTTTCCTCGTCATCGGCCTCACCGTCGACAAGCATCTCGACGTAAGCGGTGATCGAAGCAAGAGGCGTCTTGAGTTCGTGCGAAACATGACTGACGAAGTTGTTCTTCATCTGGGAAACTTCTTTTTCGCGGGTAATATCGTGCAGTACCGCCACGACGCCGCCGAATTGCTCCCGCTGGTCGTAAAGGCAGGAAACTATACAGTTGAAAGTCTTGACAACTCCGGCTTCGGCCAGATCGATCTCGCGTTTGGTATGACGAACCTTGTTCTGTCTGCCCTGACGGAGAAAATCCACAAAGCCCTTCGTCTCAGGTCCCAGCAATTCATCGATAGGTTTATGCTGTGAATTCCTGTAATCGAAATCAAAAAGCCTCCCCGCCGCTTCGTTTGCCATCAAAAGCCTGTCGGATTCATCACTGACAATAACCGCGTCACGAATACTGTAAATAATGGCCTCGGTATTCTGTTTCTGTCTTTGCCAAAGCTGGGTCTTGAGTTGCAGATCCCTGACCTGTTTTTCAAGTTCCACTGCGCGATTCGTGCTCTCGGAGTAACTCTCGGTTATCGCCTCTCGCAAAGGCGAAAGTACTCCGGAGCTTTTATGTTCGATATCGCCGAAATGCCCCGCTTTTAAAGATGAGGCTGTCGACGTAATCGCTCCGGCCAGTTTTAACCAACACCAGCCGAGCCAGATTACGCCCACAGCCCCTAAAACGCAGCACATCGGCGCAACATAATCCAATAGTCCGCCGGGCCGCAGAGTACTCGATCGCTCCGCGGCAGCGGAAAAGTACCATCCCGCCGCACCGCCCGCAAAGAGCAGGCACGACAGAATGCAGCTAACTATAAAATAAAAGTTTCTTCCCGATCTCAAAACCAAAATCCCTTCTCTTCAAAGTATTTCTCCGCTTCGAATTATCTCCTGCGCCATCTCCGTGAGTCTCTCCGCTCGACGGCATCGATCATATTTCGCTCTATTTTCGATACGTCGTCCGGAGCCGTCTTACTGATGATTTTTTCCTGCAGTTGTATCGCTTCGAGATAAGTCGGACGAAGGCCAAGCGAACGACCAAGCTCTTCCATCGCCTCGTCGTATTCTCCATTTAGATAGTGTCCCGTAGCCTTTTCATAATATTCTTCAGCCAGTCGGCTTCTGCCAATCTCCCGGAAGCCTTCCCTCGCACTGATTCTCTTTCTGCTGATATCGGCCTCTCGCAAGGCGCCGTCGGTATCCTCAGGCCCTTCGACTACGTGCGGAGTAAGCAGAACGATCACTTCCTGACGTACAAAATCATCGCTGGTGCCCTTAAAGAGTCCGCCTACTATCGGCAGATCGCCCAGAAGCGGAACCTGGGTCTTCTTGCTTTCGACCCTGTCCCTGAACAGACCGCCTATAACAATGGTCTCACCGTCCCTGACCATTACGTTACTGACCAGTTCGGCCGAATTTTCCGAAGGTATACCGCCGGAGGACTGGTCGGTACTGTCCTTGGTGTGAATGTCCATCCGGATGTAGCCGCCGTCACTGATGTAAGGCCTAAACGATAGCTTGGTACCGGTATCGAGGAATCTAACCGCGCCTTCCTGGATACCGCCTCCTTCGGTTTCTATATCGCCTTCGCGATAGCCGACTTTTTCACCGATATAAACCTGTCCAAGCTGCTTGTTAACGGCCAGTATCTTCGGATTGGCAAGCAGCGTAACATCGGTAACCTGTTCCACCGCCCTGATGAATACACCGACATCGCCAAATGCCAGACCGACTGTCATACCACCTGAAACCGCCGTCGCTCCGCCAAAATTGGTACCGGCGGCCTTGACATAGTCCGGAGAACCCGAACTGATACCCGTTAAAGCGGTAACAGGACTGCCTTTCAAGGTATCCCAGTCGATTCCGAATTGTGTATCTTCGGTCAGTGTGGCCGCAAGTATCGTCGCCTCGACAAGAACCTGCTGCGGCCTGACATCGATATCCTTTATCAACTGCTCGGCTCTTTTGATATTCTCGGCATAGTCGTAAATCACAATGGTGTCTTTAAGCGACATCGTGTCGCCGCCGCCGATCGGAGCACTGATAGATTCACCGGTAGGCACACCGGTCTCGGCCGGGGAGGTAACCCCGACTATTCCATCGCTGCTGAGAATGGGCCTGATGAGTTTTTCAGCTTCTTCGGCGCTGATGTAATGCAGCGCGAAAACCGCGTGTTTCATCCGGGTCTTGTCACCCTTGCGGAAGACCTCGATCAGGTTGCCCTTCGGTTCATATTCGAATTTGCCGCCGAGGATCGCATCCATAGCCTCTTCGAACGTCACGTTCTTTAAGTCCGTAAACGCAAGCTGCCCGTCAACTTCCGACGATGGAACAATGTTCTTTTGATACCTCGCCGCCAAAAGCCGAAGCGCATCGCGGATACCCATATCCTTGACAAATGCGATCGACTGTATCGGCTCGGCATCGGCTGCGTCAACTGTCGCAGTCGCTGTCAAAAGAATCAGACAGCAAAGTAAAACAAACCACTTACTTCTAATTTTTATATCTGACTTTGTTTTTGTGTACATTATTTAACCTCTTTTCTTGTCCTGCGATAAATCGCAAAAGGGCATCGAATGCCCGTCATCGGCCAGGCTCTATAGGTTGCGGAAGTTTCAGCGTTATCGCCGATTCCAAATATTTCACTTTCACCTGGTTCTCTCCAATTTCGGTCACTTCACATTCATATTCTATATCTTTATCTCCAACAATTAACTTATCCCCCACTGCCAACAGCTTATCGTTAATAAAAGCCTGGGGATTCGAACCTGCGCATATCGCTCCCAGCGTCAGCTTGTCCGCAAGGTTCCTGATACTTCTGTCAACATCACTATTCGAATCACTGTCTTTTTCATTAACACCTGAATTTTCACCTTCTAAAATAAAGTCCTCGAAGTCGCTGCCGTCGAAAAAATCACGACTTAGGACATCGTT
Source organism: uncultured Pirellulales bacterium (assembly GCA_964397865.1). Classification (GTDB taxonomy): domain Bacteria; phylum Planctomycetota; class Phycisphaerae; order Sedimentisphaerales; family Anaerobacaceae; genus CAYNKU01. The sequence goes on from CAYNKU010000009.1 coordinate 16,850, forward strand.
ACGTCCCGGTACCTGCGGCAACGGTTTAAAGGATATTTTCAATTGAGGCACCTGGTTGGCCGCCGAATTAGCCGTCTGGGCAAGTAAAGCCGCCTCGGCGCCATCGGGCCCCTTGCCTCTCAATGCCTTTACCCACATAAAAACCATCACTAAAATAAGCCCGATAGCCAAAATACCCTTTTTCTTTTCAGCCATCAGTCGATCCATAAACATGTTCGACTCTTCAAAATTATTCCTGTTCTTTCTATTCATATCCATCTACCCCTGCGAGTTATCCGCCCTGTAATAGATAACCGCCTTGGTTTCCATATTAACCTGACCGCTGAAATCCTTATCGTTTACAAGCCTTGCCTCTTCGATCCGGACAAGCCTGTCCAGCGTCGGCAGCGATTTATAAAACGCGAACAACTGCTCCAGCCGGCCCCTGCAATGGATCGCGACCGGTATACAATTAAATTTTTCGGCAACTACCTCTTCGCCGGGCTCGATCAACTGCTCCTTCAGGCCCTGCTCATTCATCAATGCCGTGATCTCCTGCAGGAATACGCCAAGGTCCCGCTGCGAAGGCATCCTGCGATCGAAATCCTCGGCATCGTTTTGAAATTTCAATAATTGCTCTTTCAATACGTCAAGTTGACCGCGCTGTACCGACGCCTTGGCGATAACAGCGTCCTGTTTGGCTATCTCCTGTTTGGCGAAGCTGATCTGCCGCTGCAAAGACACATACCTGAGCAGGAAAAATCCGCCGATCAACAGCCCTGCCGCAATACAAATTATCGTATGTTTTCTTTCTTTAAAAAACACTTCATCACCCTCAAAGATCACTTGCCGCTAACCGGCTGATCGTAGTTAGCGACGTAGCAAACAACCTCGAATTCGGTCACGCCGTATTCCTGTGCTGTCGAAGTATCGCCGGCGGTTATTTTTATGTTCCGCGAATATGACGGTATAACCTGGAAAAAATAAGGCGAATCCTCGAGGCGGCATATCAATTCCGCCACAACCGCCGCCCCCGCGGCCATACCGCCGATAGTAACTTTATACCTGACATCACCCGAATACCGCTGCCGGTCTTTTTTGCCGGCAACCGCCCGGGACGACCTTACAAGATTGCCGCCGGCTGATTCCGCATCGCTTTTTTCGACAAAAGCCTCGGCAGAAAAATCGAAGCTTGTAAAGACAACCTTACCGTCAACCAGAAAACTCAACTCGGCAAGCACACTTGAGATATCGATTTTCGTTTCGGTGTCACTTATGCAATCGGCCTTTTCCTTCAGACGGGCCGACTCAGCTTTGATCGTTTCGTATTCTTTTAAGAACTCGGCCGCCTCTAACTGCTTCGGTATTTCCCGAGCAGTCTGTGCTCTGACTTTCGAGAGTGAATTTGACGCCATAAAATTCAAACCCGCCGCCAGAATAAATATCACACCCAGCGCAGCATATTGCATTCGGTAGCTCTTCTGCTGCCGTCTGCCGTTTTTATACCACTGGGGAAGTAAATCAATTTCTTTCATAACTGTCACCGTCTTGACTATTCTGGTATCGCGACCCTTTTAGTCCGAGCCCTGCCGCCACCGCCCATTCACAAAGCAAACTCCGCTTGTCACTGTCAAGATTCATGTTCGTAAGATCGAAACCTCTCAAGGGCTGACCCACCTCGATCTGAACCGCCAACTGACGCCTTAAAACATTCAAAAGTATCTCTTCATAAGCCAGGCCGCCTGTAAAAAACGCCTGCTCAATTCGTTTACCCCTGAACGTCACCGTATAATATCTCGAACAAAGCGATATCTCTTTCGCAAGCTCCTCCGCGACCGACCCGACGACGTCGACGATAACCTGCCGAGTGGAAGAATCTATCTGCTCGGCTGCGGGCTGCTCGCTCGTACCTTCGCAGGAACCCTCCCCGCAGGCCCCGTTATCATCCACAGCCGTCGCCGTCGCCAAAGCCCTCTGGCTCTGCAATGCGAGTCTGAGGTCTTCAGCCTGCGCATGGCTGATGCCGAGCCTGGCTGCCAGTTCACGATTAAATTTAGCTGCGCCTATCGGAATCTGCTTGATGAAACTGATTTCATCGCCGCGACCGAATACCACCGTCGTGTACTCACTGCCCAGGTCCACAAATACAAGCGTGCGGTCTTTATCCTCCTGGCGACGCAAAACTCTTCCAAAACTTCTCACCAGGGCACAGGCGATCGTATCTATCGCCACAGGCCTCAGCCGGGCTTCTTCGAGCATCTCGATATGCTCCCTGATAGCGTCACCATCGGCCGCAAATAATACCAGCTCTCTCTTGGTATCCTCGCCCTGGCGAACATTACCGGCAAAAAGATAGTTGACCGAATCCTTATCGGGATCGAGACCGAAACGCTGACGCACCTCTTTTCTCAGATGATCTTCAATCTCATCTTCATCATCACCGGCAAGTCTGAGACTGGTTATTTTCAACTTCTCGTTCGGCAGGCATGATACGACATCTCTGCCGCGAAAATCACCCTCGGCAAGCATTTGTCTTATTGCCGAGCCAACAAATTCCCGCCGCTGTGCCGGATCGTCCGCCAAAGCCGGATCTATGCAGATCTTGTCCGCCGCGATAACACTTCTGTATTCGGCGTCTGAGAACTGGATCATCTTTATCCACCTGTGACCTATATCCAATCCTATCGGAAGAACAGTCTTTGTTTTAATTCTCCAGTCGATCATTTGATATTTTCATCCATCAATTCGAAATCGATATAAAACCAGTAACGGGCTCGACC
>CAYNKU010000010.1:0-4702 GCA_964397865.1 uncultured Pirellulales bacterium
AGTTCTGGGGATATGTAATGAGACATGGATGCACACTATCTTAAGCGAGCACCCATTATACGAAATGAACGTCAAAAGGTTATATAATCTGTTGGCCTTCATCTTTCTTTTTTGGGAATCTTATCTCCCTACTTTTCGGGGCAGGGTCTATTGCCGACAGCCTGAGTCTGCAATTTCAAAAATCGAATTATTCTTACCTGTGGCATATATTGAACTCTGCCGGAACTGCTGTTTAATCCGCTCCTCTATTTCAGTTGTTTTTCGATCTGGTTTCTAATCGTTTGTTTGGCTGATTCGAGTGGGCCGGGCAGGTGGAGGCCTGCCGCCATGGTGTGTCCGCCGCCGGCGAATTTCTGGGCGATCTTGCGGACATCAACATCGGCCCTGCTCCTTAGTGAGCATTTGATCCGGCCATCGTCGAGTTCGACAAAAACAGCGGCTACTTCGACGGTAGAGATGCGTTGGCATTCGTCGATGAGGTTTTCGGTGTCTATGTGGGTTGCGCCGGTTTTGCGGAAATGCTCGGCTGTGAGATGCTGTTCGGCGTATCGGCCGTCAAAATGAAGCTGGAGGGTGCCGAGCATCTCGGTTAAGAGTTTGAAGCGGGTAAAAGAAAAGTTCTGGTACAACTGATGATACATTTTGGCGGGGTCCGCTCCCAAATCGATCAGCTCGGCGGCGGCGCGGCAGAGTCGGCCGTCGGTATTGGTGAACCTGAACCAGCCTGTGTCAGTGGCAAGGGCAACGAACAACGCGCGGGCGAGGGGGGCGGTTATCTCCCAGCGGGCAAATCTAATAAGATCGTAGACGATAAGACCTGCCGCGGCGGCGGAAGAATCGACGAGTTCGACATCGCCGAGGCCGTCGGAAGTCACGTGGTGATCGATTACGAGGACGGGTTTGTGGTTTTCTTTGAGGTATTCGCAAAAGCCGGGAAGTTGGGCGTCGCTGTTAACATCGACGAGGATTATCAGGTCGTGGCTGTCGAATTCGCCCTGCTTTAGCTGTTCGAGGGTGACATCCTGGTTGAAGACGGCCGGGGGATGATGGAAAAGGAACCTGTACCAGTCGGGCAGTGGGGTGAGCAGTAGAAGATTTACTTTTTTGCCGAGAGCTGTGAGAACGTCACCGATCGCTACGATAGAACCGCAGGCATCGCCGTCTGGCCGCGTATGAGTAGTAATTAAAATGTTGGAGGATTTGTTAATAAGGTCGATCGCTTTTTGGAACATAGATTCTTGAATCATGGCACCATCCATAAAATATTGTTTAAGATCTCATTTTTTCTTTTAGAATTTTACTGACAGCATTCTCACAGTAGTGAAAACTAAATATGGCAACGGAGGCTGAAATAAAAAAACCCAGCATTGCGTTATCGGACAATATTTCCCCAGCCTCGCCGGTTTCCATGACCGACATCCTTGCAGCAGCGATAGTGATTGCATATCCAACGAATATTAACGTCACATTGATTATACTCTCGAACAAGGCTATGAACGGTACGGCGCGGGGACGCAGATAGCAGCCGGCGCCGCAACCGAAACAGACGGCATAATATGAATATCTTATAAAAGGATTCGCGAGGATAAAAGGCACGCGAAAGCCCGCGCCCCAGAGCAATTCTATGATAATAAAAACAGGGGTGGCGATGTAATAACCGCTCAATAAATGAAAGATCGCGGGCCTGTGGGGTTTGGGGAGCTGACTTTGTTCTTCCATACCTGTCATAATCGGTTTCTTTATGAAAACTTCGCCTTTATTAGCAGATTCAGTCCGCGAATTCAACTGTTTTTAGCAAAGATAAGCCAAATTCAGCGGGCCCGCCGCCTAGTCAAGCGGTCTTGAGCTATCCGGGGTATGTACGGCTATTTCGGAGTAGTAGATTTTCAGTTTTTTTTATCCGGGCCGGCCTTATGTTTTTATAACTATATCTGAGCAAAGAATTTGTCAGACTATTTTGAAGCGGGGGCAAAGCGAGGGAGGGGTTTTGGTTGCTTGTTTTTCAAATAAACTTAAATTTAAGTATCAGGTTTTTGAGAAGCGAGATGAGGCGATTTAGCTGTGTGATGAGTTTAGTTTGATATTTTGAGATGAGCAAATCCATAAGGGGGAAAACTATGGATAAGGGACAAAATATGAAAACTCTGGATGTGATAGTATGGACGCTTCTTGCAATCGGCGGTTTAAACTGGGGGCTGGTGGGTGTGTTCAATTTCGATCTGGTTGCGGCGATATTCGGCGAGATGAGTCCTTTGAGCAGGATTGTCTATATTCTTGTAGGGCTCGCGGCTGTGTATGATATCGTCGCGATAAAGGTGATATGGAAGAGATGGGGCATGCACTACACAACTCCGGCACAGGCTTAAAAATCAAAGTTATAAGTATTTTAAAAAAGTCAGGTTTGATTCTGTATCATCTCGAGCATTGTGCACATATTTTCGAGTTTGGCATCGCCTGGTGTGGCGTGTGCTGGGGCGATGATGTAGCCGCCCTTTCTGCCGGCAGTTAAGAGTTTGGTGATCTCGGCGGTGACATCGTCGGTCGAGCCGTAGGGCAGAAGTTTCTGGGTGCTAATGCCGCCAAAGAAGGCAAGTGTGCCGTGGTATTGATCGAGTAATTTATAAACGTCCATTACCTCGGGCTGGAAGGGATTGAAGCACTGCAGACCCATTTCGATAAGATCGTCGAAAAGTTCCTGCACCTTGCCGCAGCTATGGATGAATACTTTTTTGCCAGCCTTGCGTGCGAATCGGTATTGACGGATAAGTCTGGGCTTTAAGAGGCTCCGCCATATCCTCGCTCCCATCATTACACCCTCTTGTGTGCCAAAGTCGTCGCCGAAATAAACGCCGTCGATCTCGGGGTATCTTTCGAAGGCAGCCTCCATTATCGCGATATTGAATTCGACTATCTTGTCGAGAAGCTGTCCGACGAAATCAGGATTTTCAATAAAATCCATGAGCATCTTTTCAAGGCCTCGCATTGTCCATGACCGCTCGAAGAGTGAGAAATCGAATAGTATCGCCTGGAATTTGTCAGGGTATTGCTTTAGGTTCTGTTCAAGAGTGACAAATCTTTGCTCATCGAGGGGATCGGGCCAGGTGTAATCGTCGATGGTTTCGGGGGTTATTACAGCAGCGGGCACGCCGATATCAGGATCGATACTCCTGTTCCAGACAACGCCGAACTCGTCTTTATAGAAACCCTTTTCGTCGCGGACGCCGTATTCGATCTTGATTATGGGGGTGCCGACGATATCGTCATCGAGATTTTCATACAACTCGCGGCCTTGGGGTGAGGCGAGGAGCTTTTCCTTCGCAGGGACGGTGAAATCTATTTTATACGGCACACGGGGTACCGGTTCAAAGGCCAGCGCGCGGTAGACCAATTCTTTCGATGAGATCATTTGCAACTCCTTAACAAATACGCATAATCCAGGCCTTTATTAGCAAAGCCGGCCGGAAAATTCAACTGTTTTCACAAGTGCCTTATCTAAGACTTCGCCAAGTTCGTCCCATTTATATCGCTGCATCCGTCTTACGAGGTAATTGTTGTCTTGACTCCAGAGGCAGTTTTTTCCCGCTCGGCCGGCAAGTTCGATCAACTTATCCGCAAGCTCACGACAACTGCCGTCATAAAAGAAATCTTCGGCGGCAGGGGTTTCGGCAAGACCGAAAATTTCAGGATAGGCCAGGCGCCTGGGCAGCAGAGGATAGGCCCCTGCCGCTGTCGCTTCGACGGCGGTGATACCGAAAAATTCGTGGTTGGCGGTGGAGACAAAGACATCGGCTTCGGTAAGGGCTTTTTCGTATTCGCTTAGGCTGTCCTGATAACCCCAGCGGTCGATGTGAGGGGCAAAGTATTCTTTTGCCCAGGCAAATACTTCGGGGGTATCCCTGAACTGCTCACCTATGACACTTAATCGAAAGTCAATGTCTCCGGCTTTTAATACCTTCAGCGACTCGAAAAAATCTTCGGGGTTTTTGTCATGCTCCCAGCGCGCGGCCCAGAGGATTCTTAGGGGCCCCGCTTTGCGGCCGGGGCGTTCGGGCATACTATTGACGCCGGGGGGATAGACACAGGCTCTTTTGCGGATCGTTTCGATCGCATCGGTCGGTTGACAGTCCGGCATCCTTTTAAAAAACAAACCCAGTGCCTTAAAAAATGAATCCCTGTGGAAGGTCGAATTGAACCACACGCTTTTGGCGGCCATCGCGGTGGTGAAGTTTGTCACAGCGAACTGATAATCGCGCTCGGATTCGTGCCTTACCGGATATGTGAGTTGATTTTCATGGAAATAAACAACCGCGGGCAGGTTTCGCACCTCCGGTGGGGCAAGGCCGAGGAACTCGGCGAGGTTGAGCATGTCGGTGCAGAATATCATATCCCATCTGCCGCCTTCTGCAACGGCCCGGCTAACCAGATCGGCAAATGTGACGGCGGAATGACGCATCCGCCATTTCCATTTATAAGCCGGCAGGGTATAAATCGTCCAGTCGTGGCTACTGGCGGCGGAGAAACCGTCGAGAAAGGCTTTATGGCTGCCGCCGTAATATGGTTCGAGTGCGAGAATCCTCATACGAGGCTTTTGTAAACCATAGAAAGACCGCGGTTGTCAAGGAAAAATAGGCCAGGTTATTAGATTCACGATACTCCGCACCGCTTAGTTATTCTGTGACTGGTTCTGGCCGTAGCTGCTGAA
>CAYNKU010000010.1:4802-14783 GCA_964397865.1 uncultured Pirellulales bacterium
CCTTAGGAAATTTTCGTTGATATTCAATTTGTGGAATTTTTCCGAATCGCTCGGCCAAATATTGCCGTCAGTATCCATGATAAGCATAACCGGGCCATTGTCCGGCAAAAGCTCGAAAACCTGGCGTGCTATCTGCTCATTGAGTGTTCCGCTTGGCGAAAACATAGCTTCATACATATCCATTTGACCGACTCCTTCAGTAAAGAAAAATTAGGTTTTACCAAGGGAATTTCGGTTTTATCGGGGGGTAACTTTGTTAGCATTATGCTATTCGGCCCCCGAAGTGTTAAAATAGGCGGCTTTTAAGTCGTCAGGCAAACCTTATAGGACGTAATCCGGTCTTATACGGGGGCGAAATGGCACGTTAGAAATCGAGTCGTCTTTTCAGTCCTGCCATTGGAAAGTTTTTACCGGGGCATTCGGTCTTATGGGCACCGGGGGTGGTTTTGTGGCCGAAGATACGGCTCTTGGGGATGCGATAGCGATTCTGGAGGAACCTGACGAGCTTGAGAGTCGAATTCATTTGCCGAATTGTCGGCTGGGTCTGGTTGAAATCGCCGACGAGACAGATGCCTATACCTTTAGCATTAGCCCAATTGTTCGGGGTTCCGCCGCAGTGAGCACCGGTTTTTTGCTCGGTCCAGCGATAAGTCGGCTCGACCAGTCCGTCGCCGCTATCCGTTCCGTTTCCAATGACAAAATGGTATCCGACGCCATCCCAATGCCGGCCTTCTTTGTGCCACTTATCAAATATAGCCGCATTTCCTTTTGCAGTGGCGGAATGATGAATCACAATGGCGGTCCATCTCTTTTCCGGTCGAGTGGCCGGCAGCCAGGAACCCCGGATATTCTGCGGCGGTCTCGGTGCAGGCGGGTTAATTACCGGCGGTCGAACTACTATGGGAGCAGGAGTGTTGCCGGTAACCAGCTCAGGTACCGCCTCGTCTTTATATATACAGCCGGAAAAGAAAACGAGAAATAAGCAATAGCAAATAATGATTGTGGTCTTAAACATGATTTAAATATGAATCCTTTCGAAACTCACCGGTGCATAGAGAAGTCCACAGCGGGATTGTTTTGGGAGGTCTTGTACCTGACCATACGCAGGACATTACCCTTGTCGTTAAATTGGGCCTGGTCCATATAGGTGCGGATGAGCAAAAGCCCCCTGCCGCTTGTCTTATAAAGGTTTTCGTCATCCCGGGGATCGGGTACGGAATCAGGGTCAAAGCCGGCTCCCTCGTCGGTCAGAGAAATTTCAACCTGTTCGGAGTTTACCAGACAATCAATTCTGACATTTTTGTCAGGATCCATTTTATTGCCATGTTCGATAGAATTGGAAAAAGCTTCCTCAACCGCAAGGTGCACAGCGAAGATATCCTCCTGACCGAAACCCTTTTCCTTGAGTCCGGAAAGTATTTCTTCACAGACTTTTTTGCCTGCGTCGCTGGTACTCGAAACCACTTTTGAAAAGGTAAATGGCGTTTGTGAAGTCATATTTTAATATTACCGGCGGTTCCCTATTTTATTTATTTTGACTTTGAAAAACTACCTGTCGCTTCCCGGACATCTTTATGGATGTCGAAAATTTTAGTAAGTCGGGTTATTTTAAAAACTTCGTATATTTTTGAGTCTATATTGCACAGTGCGAGCCGGCCGTTTCGCTCGTAAATCTTCTTGCTAATCCTGATTAGCAGCCCCAGCACCGATGACGAGAGGAACCTTACGTTGGAAAAATCGAGGACAAGGTTGAGCTTTTCGCCCTGCTCGATTACGGACATAACGGCCTGTGCGAGGGCTTCTATGTCGTTCTGCTCGAGAATCTTCTCGTCGGTAAAAGTAATTATTGTGGCATTTTCGGCGTACTGAACGCTTATCCTGGGCCTCACCGGTTTCATAACTGTCTCCTAAAAACCTTGATTTATTGGCAGAATCCTAAGTTAGAAAGGCCCGGATGTCAAGTTTTTTGCATAAATGGAAAAATTTTCGTAATAATTATATTTTTCGCTGGTAAAGCCCCGTTATTTGTGCGAGAATCCTGCTCTTTTATATTGGCATAAAAAAAAACAAATTTTTCTTTATTTTATATTGAAACTTTCTTGCGGTATGAACTACATTATGGATAATAAGTAATGGATAGTATGTAGTAAGTAATGAACTGAAATTTGGAAAGTGCGGGTTTTCGTCCTCCTTAAGCCTCGATTCGCAGTATCCAACATATTCGGAACAGCAAATTGTAAAAAACGATATTCGGCATCATTTTATTAGGTCGGAAGTAGGTAAAAATAACAACTTTTTAGAAGGAGATTTGAAATGAAAATCAGTAGGTCGACAGGATACGCAATTCTCGCGGTCGGATATATTGCCAAACATTCGGACCAAGGGATCATACTGTCTCAAAGTGTCTCGAAGGCGTATAACATCCCCCTGGAGTATCTGCTCAAAATTATGCAGCAGTTGGTAAGAGCTAATGTTCTTAACAGTAAAAGAGGTCCGCGGGGCGGTTTTTCGCTTGCGAAATCTCCCAAGAAAATAACCCTGCTGGAGATAGTCGAGGCGGTCGACGGACCGATGAGCAGTCAGTTGAATCTGACACGGCAGGCACCGAGAGAAAGATTCGGAGCCAAGGCCGAGCAGGCTTACGCAAAGGCGATCGCCCAGGCAAAGGCCGTCTTCAAAAAAACCAAGCTCTCGGATTTGATGGGTCGCTAAGTTACTTTTACAGACGATGCACATTAGCGAATTTCAGCGGTTAATATCGGCCAGGTATGAAAAGCGCGACCGCCAGCGAGGTGTCCCCGCGACATTCATGTGGTTTGTCGAGGAAGTGGGCGAACTTGCTTCGGCGCTTGCGGGCGATGACAAGCTGAATAAGGAGGAAGAATTCGCTGATGTTTTTGCATGGCTCTGTACGCTCGCGAATATAAGCGACGTAGACCTTGAAAAAGCCTGTGAGAAATACACCGGTGACGATGTCAAGGGATTTAAGTAGCATCGCGGCACACGAACCCTATTCGTGTCGCAGCGATTCGATCGGATCCATATTGGCGGCGCGGTAGGCGGGATAGAGCCCGAAAGTTATCCCCACTACCGCGCTGATACCAAACGCCAGTATCAGTGAGGCAGCGGTAATTACAGTCGGCATATTCCCGAAATAGGTGACAAGCAGCGGGATAGATGAGCCCAGTATTATTCCGAGCAGCCCCCCTGTCAGGGTCAAAAGAAGGGTTTCCGAGAGAAACTGGACGATAATGTCACGCTTTTTGGCGCCGAGCGCACGGCGGATGCCGATTTCCCTGGTTCTTTCGCTTACGGTCGCGAGCATTATGTTCATAATACCGATCCCGCCGACAATAAGCGAGATGGCCGCGATCGAACCGAGAACGATAGTGAAGATACGCTGGAATTCCTTGGCTTGCCTCATAAGTTCGAGAGGAACGATTATCTCATAATCGTTTTTCTTGTGGAACCGGTTCAGCAGAGTTTGAATACTCTGTCGGGTTCCTGGAACCTGTTCGATGGTTTGTACCTTGATGATTATTTCCTGGAGTTCGACCTTTTCGATGGAACGTCCGGCACCGGCACTTATCTGCATAGACATTTCCCCGAACCGGTTTCTGACCGTATTTAAGGGGATGTAGATACCGCCTAAATTAGCACCAGCTTTTTTCGCGCCGGTGGGGTCTGTCTCTTCACCATTTGTGGTTGATGATGTCATGGTCTCGGTAGAAATAAGTCCGACGACCCTGTAATAATCGCCGGCGATTTTAATATCCTGACTCATCGGGTCATCGAAGCCGAAAAGATCTGCGACCAGTTTTTCGTCAACAGTGCATACCCCCCTTTTGTACTGCATATCGGTATCACTAAGGAACCTTCCGTATTTGACCCTTACAGAAGAAATTTCCGGGTACCAAGGCACCGTCCCTATTACCTCCACGGAAACCCGGCGGGTACGATATTGTGCCTGATGAGAGAGCCTTCTGTTGGGAACGATAACCTGGACGTTGGGTATGGCGCTTCGGAATCGCTCGGCGTCGGCATACGTCAGGCCGTATTCTTTCAGGGTCTGCTGCTCAACGGACTGATCTTCCGGCGGTTCGACGGTTTTGATGATAATATTATGGCTTCCGAGCTGAGCGATTTTTTCCTGGGCATCCCGGCTGGCACCTTCACCGATAGCAAGCATTGCGATCACCGAAGAGACACCAAAGATGATACCCAGAGTGGTCAGCGTCGAACGCAGTTTGTGCATCCAGAGGCTCTTGATACCGAGTTTTAATGTACGTTTGAGACGAAAAAAAATCATTTTTTACTAACGCCTGTGATTATAATGCTGGTTTTCAATTCGACCGTCAAAAAGCTTTATGGTTCTTTCGGCGTGTGAGCCGATTCCTTCGTCGTGCGTTACGGCAATGAGTGTCTTTCCTTCTTCGTGCAGACGGTCGAGTATATCCAGGATATCTCGGCCGCTTTGCGAATCGAGATTGCCGGTCGGTTCGTCGGCGAGGATTATAAAAGGGTCGTTCGCCAGCGCCCTTGCGATAGCTACCCTTTGCTGCTGACCGCCGCTGAGCTCGCTGGGGCGATGATTGAACCTGTCTCCAAGGCCAACCATTGTCGCCAGTTCTTTGGCTCGCTCGACGCTGTCGTATTCGCTGACGCCCTGATAAAACATCGGGACCTCGATATTTTCGAGGACGTTGAGCTGTCCGATGAGGTTGAACGATTGAAATACAAAACCTATTCGCGCACCTCTTATCAATGAAAGCTCGTCATCGACGAGTTGGGCAACGTCCTCTCCGCCAAGCAGATATTTGCCGCTGGTAGGACGGTCGAGGCAGCCGATCATATTCAGCAGGGTCGATTTACCCGAACCGCTCGGGCCCATGATCGCGATATATTCGCCTTTTTTTATTGTCAGGTCGATATCCCGCAGCACGCGCAGTACCACTGAACCGAGCAGATAATTCTTGCACAACTTCTGCATCGCAAGAACAGTTGTTTTGCTATTGAAGTCGGCACTTTGTTCTGTATTATCGACCTTGTGAATCATCGGATTCCTGCCCCATACGATTTTCATTATCCCGTTGTTCCCGGCCGAATCCTGCTCCGCCACGGTTCGAGCCCTGTCTGCTTCTTTGCCGCATTTGACTTCTGGCAAGGCTCATAAGCTCGGATTTGAATTTTTCAGGATCGTTTTCGCGAAGCTGCTCGAGACTCTGGGCCTTTTCAGGATCGGACTGTTTAAGACCGGACAATACTCTTTCAGCCATTTCATCGGTGAATTCGAACCGCCTTCTGTCCCTGCGAGGGCTTTGGCCCTCTAACTGGGCCTGTGAAGAGTCGTCATCCTGTGGAGGCTTAGCGCCCTGGAACGCTTCGGCAGTCTGGGCGGCTAATTCACCGTAAACCTGAGGCGGATTAAGCAGGATTGGTTCGCCTTCTTCAAGACCGTCGACAATTTGAACAAAAGCATCGTTAAAAATTCCTGTTTTGACTTCGCGCTCCTGCGGATCTCCGGCCGAAGATAACACATAGCAAACTTTTTTGCCGATGCGATTGGAGATCACCTGGATCGGTACGACCAGTACGTCCTCCAGATTCTCGACGAGAATTTGTACCTTGCAGGACATTCGCGACCTGAGAAAATCATGTGTATCGTTTAGCTTGACAAGCGTTTTATAAACCTTAAGGTCGGGGTTCATCCACCCTCGCTGCTGGTCAGGCAATGGGGCAACTTCGATAACTTCGCCCTGTAAAATTTTGTCGGGGAAGGCATCCATAACGATGGTAGCGGGTTGGCCAGGACGGACTTTATCGACCTCGGTTTCATGAACGCTGATTTCGGCCACCATCTCAGCGGTGTCGGGCATGGAAATAATGACCTGTCCCTCGGTAACCACTTCGCCTTCAGCGATAATTCCACTGCTGGCTCCGCCCCTGCCTCGCATAGCCCTGTAGATATCGTCAGTATCGCCGGTACCATATATTACAAGTCCTGGCGCCCTGGCTTTTATCGTGCAATTTTCTATCTGCTTAATCAATTGGTTTACACGGTCGTTCTGGGCAAAGAACCTTTCGTTTGCGTTTGCCAGCCTGGCCTGCGCCTGGGCAAGCCGGGAGCGACACTCGGCATAAGTCCGCTCTAATTTTCTTCCGGCTTCGACATAGTCACTAAGATACTGTTCGGCATTTTTGGGGAAATCGTAATCTTTGAATAATTCCAGTGCCACCTGGGCGCTTTCCAGTGAGAACTGCCTGTTCTGTACAGTCAATTGGTCCCTTTGCAGTTCAAGGTCCGAGACATAATTCGCGTCGTGAAGTTTTATGGTTCCGACAAGAGTATCCTGGGCATTCTTCAGGTTTCCCTCGGCCATTACAATATCATCCTGCAGGCTCTTTAGTTCCTCACCGGCGCCGGAGCCGGCTAATACGTCGGGATCTTCCACGGCTTTTTTAACAATGGGTGCTATGTGCTCAGTTAAGTTCGTTGCGGAGTTGACGTCTTCAATTAATTTGTCGGCAATGACATTTCCGAGGTATTTCTGCAAATCGAGCAGTGCAAACCGCACATTTAATTTGCCGTCGGCTGTATCACTTTCGTTCTGGAGCTCCTGGATTAGATAGGCTTCTTTGGCCGCGGTGGAATTTTCCTTGTCACCGGCGAGTTCCATTTTTTCCTGAGTCAATGCCTCCTCCAGGGCCGAAGAATCAAGCTGCACGAGGACTACCCCGTTATCCACATCCTCCTGAGTAATATAAGTGCCGCCTGGAACAATGCTTAATATAGTTACCTCGCTGACATCCCTTCTTCTTTCGACCTGACATTTGTATTGTATGGATTGATGTGCCCTGATGCTGCCGCCCTCGGTGACGGTAACAATCAAATCCTGTCGCTTGACGCCAACAGTTCCGCTGTCAGCTTCGACGGTGGAAGGATTTCTTGTTGCGGCCACAAGGATCGCAGCTGTTATAACACCTGCGATCAGCAATATGGATACCCATAGTCTCTTTTTATTGTTGACGGGGCGTTTTTGCTTTTGGTTTTTCGGCCCGGTTATTTTCTGATTTTCTCTGTTATCCGTCATTGTACGTTTTGCTCCCACATTCCATCGGGTCTTACCTTCAGGATACCAATATCTCTATAAAAACTTAACCTGGCGATCGTGTGATCGATCAGGGCTTTTGTCACGGCGTTCTGCGCCTCCACAAGCGCGTCTTCGGAATCAAGCAGAAGCCTTACCGTACCTCGCCCGTATTCCAACAGCAATTTCTGCTCTTCGACTCGCCTTTCCGCGAGCCTCAGGCCGACCTGCTGGATCCTGTAGCTCTCGGCCGTCTCAGCCAGATCGCGATAGGCCTGGCGAACGTCCAGTTTCACTTCTTCGATTTCTTTGTCGTAATCACGCCTGCTTCGTTCGAGGGATATGAGTGCCTCTCTATAGGCGTTTCTTTCGCTTTGGCGATTCAGCGGCAAATCGACCGCAAAACCCGCCTCATACAGGCCTCTATGGAACTGCAGCCTGTCGAAATCGGTTTCATCATCCGGCGAACTGACGTCGATACTGCCTACGAGATTCAATTGAACTCCCAGACCCTCGGCGGCCAATTCCAGCCGGCGGGCCGAATCCTCGACCTGATCTTTTCTGTTCGCCAGATCGAGTCGACGAACCAGGGCTGCTTCAATAGCATCCTCAACAGAGTACTGCAATTCGCTGATTCCAGTACTTTCAAGAGCCGCAAGGTCGTTCTGGTCAAATACGATATCAGCTTCGGTCGGCAGCGACAGCTCCACCTTAAAGCTGTCGAGTCTCTGAGCATAACTCTGCTGGGCGGAAATAAGATTATTTTCCGCGGTAAGCAGCCTTTGTTCGGCTTCGTCGGCATCGGACTGGGCCCTCTGGCCGACTTCGACTTCCATCCTCAACTGCTTTGTCGATTCCAATTGCCTGTTATAGCTGGCGCGTGTAATCTCGAGGTTTTCTTTCTGCTGGAGGACACTGTAGTAGTCGCTTATTATCCCCACTACGAAAGTCTTACGGAAGCGGTTGAATGTACGGATCCTGTACAGCGCGGTTCGCTCGGCCTGGGTAAGGTTTTCGCTCGCGACCTTACCGGCCCCGGAACCCAACAGCGGCACGGATATATCGCCGGTAAGTACCGAGCCCAGTGCGTTTGCCGGGTCGCCTGTAAGAAATCTCGTCCAGTCAACGGCAATTCCCGCATTGAACAACACACCGTCGAGCAGCAGTGTTGACTTATCGGCACCGACGCCGGTTTCGACGGCAAAATCGTCGCCGTTACTTTTATCGTCGGTATACGTGCCGTCAATAGTACCGAACCACTGTAAGGCGTATTGATATCTCGTCAGAGTCAGATCGAGTATGCTAAGATACAGTGCCTCTTTTTGATTTTGATAGTTGCGGTTGTATTTCGTGGCTATTTCCACCACATCCTGCAGGTTCAAGACTCCACAAGGCGGGACTTCGCTTAGTATCTCAGCCGCTTCAGGGGTCGAATCCGTGACCTGGTAATTCGTCATCAGGCCGAAATCTTCCTGCCACTTGTCGCCGATAATCCCGTATACTTCCTCGTCAGCCTGGGTTTTATACTCACCGGGCGTGCAGCCGGCGGCGATTATGAGTATAGAAATCAGGTACAGCCCCCCTTTAAGCGCCCTGATTGGTTCAATATTATGCGCCATTTTAGCCCTTAATTCCTGCTCGGCGGAGCCCCCCTGCCTCCTAAACCTTATATCCTTTAGGGATAGACGGTTATAAAACCACTATTATTGCATAAAATCGTATAAAAATAAAGCCTAAAATCCCTCTTCGCCGCCGAGTGTACCTGCCGGCAACTAATCTACGGACCTTTAATGCCCCCGGTTCCAATAAAAACGCATAAACAGCCGATTTTTATGGTCCAAAAGCCTTCGGATACGGGTAATTGCGCCGGAAGATTTTGGTGATTTTTTCTCAACGCCCGCAAAATTTAAGTAAAAATATGACCCGAATATTGTTGCAAAAACCGCGGTTTTACTGTAGACTAAATCGGTAATTTCCAGAAGTTTCTGGCGGCGTAGCCAAGTGGCCTAAGGCGACGGTTTGCAAAACCGTTATTCGCCGGTTCAAATCCGGCCGCCGCCTTTTTGTTTTTTCACCGTCTTAAACAAGTCCTGTTTGGCAATTTCGTGGGGGATAAGCGTTAATGAGCTGTGTGTGCCGGTATTGTAATCGGTCTTACAACTGATCAGGATACTTAGAACAAAATTTATTCATATTTTTCAGAACCACAGGACGATATTTATGTATGGTCAAAAAGATTTTGAAGAAGATATCGTCAACTCTAATTGCTATTGCAATAGTCGTTCTGATCGCCGGTGCGGGACTTCTGATCTGGAAACATCATTTCAATAAAAATATTGAGCAGCTTCTTAAAGAAAACAAAGAGCTTCAAACAGCAATTACCAACCTCAAGACCGAGAGACAGATAGGGTACGCGAAAGTCATCAGCCAGACGAGCGGTGAGGGGAAAGTTATAACGAAGCTGAAGTTCGTGGAAACAGACAGAAAGGACATGCTCAACAGGGTACTGGAAAAAGAATACGAGATCGAGGGGGATGTAATCTATTTCGACGCGCTTGTAGTAAAGTTCGACGAACAGTTAGTGATGGATGGAAAAGAAAAAGCGATGTATCTCTGGCGGCGGGTTTATAGCGACAAAATGCGACCGGAGGACGGCTTCGCGATCGAGACCGAGGGCGCCGAGCCGAAACGATACGCCGATATCTGCAGCAAGCTCAATTTCAAGGATAAGGAACTTTTCTGGAAAGAGATATGGAAGTTAGCCGATGACACACAAAGCCTTGCGGAGTATGGGATAAGCGCGATTTACGGCAATGTGGTTTACCGCAAGGTCAAACCAGGACTTGTGTACGTTTTCAAGATAAGCAGTATGGGCAGCCTCTATCCGGAAGTT
>CAYNKU010000010.1:14883-17158 GCA_964397865.1 uncultured Pirellulales bacterium
GGTTTTTCCTGGTAAATATTCAGCAACTGCTCTACCTTAGCAGGCAATTTATCCGCAATATCAGGGCTACCGGACTGCTGCCACTGAGGCCAATACGAGCGATCAAGTATCGTCGGCATCCAGAGCTGCGAGCGGAAATGCTCGGCGGTGTGCATCTGGTCGATGAAAGTACCACCCGGTCCTACCCGGTCGATAACATCAAGAGCGAGATGTTCCTGGTCGACTTCAAACCCGCTCATTATGCGCTCGACGTATTCGATAACTTCGTGCTGGAATACGAGCATCTCAAGACTCGCCGCCTGGTCTGCGCCGGCGATTCCAAGGTGGCCGAAGATATCACAGCCGGTAAGTGCTCCAGCCAGCAGCGTGGCCGATATTTCCAAACCCGCCTGGGCATCGACACATTTACTGT
The DNA here is from genome assembly GCA_964397865.1 of uncultured Pirellulales bacterium. Taxonomy (GTDB): domain Bacteria; phylum Planctomycetota; class Phycisphaerae; order Sedimentisphaerales; family Anaerobacaceae; genus CAYNKU01. The sequence continues at coordinate 15,296 of CAYNKU010000010.1, forward strand.
CGGTCAAGGCTGTATTGGTATAAACGGGCAGGTCATAGTGTTTGCCCATTTGCGTTGAAGCCACCGCCATCAAGGCCTGCTCCGGCCCGCTGAAAATCAACTGCGTTGTTTTCATATCAAAGGCGTGCGGTATGCCGCCGAAACAGACCGGTGTGCCCGGCTTGATCAACTGCACGATACAAACCCCGGCCAAAACCTCCGCGGTCTCCTAGGCAATGGTTCCGGCAAGTGTAACAGGTGCGCTTAATCCCGCCTGCGCCATCGGGCCGATGGAGACAGGCAGCGGCACCCTGCAGGTTTCAAACAAAAGATCGATACCGTTAGTATCGAATCGAAGCGGACTTATCGGCTCTAAAAATGGATATGTCAGCGGATATTCGGCCAATTGTTCGACCGAGCCGGCCACTGCGACAAACAACTCAACTAAAAACTTGGCGCTCGACCTATTGTAGAACCAGAACGTAATCGGTTTTGTTGTTGTACGAAGCAGTTCCCCAGCGACTTGAACACAGCGATAAGAGACATCGATCTCGTGCGGATCAGCCATCGCGCCGACTATGGTAAGCTGCGGCAAAACATCACCGACTTTGGCTGCGGTCACAACATCTTCAAGGCAGGCAAACCGACGGCTGCCGTCACGGCCAAGCCAGTGAGCCTGGCCGGCAGTCGAATTGTAATTACGCAACCCCTTGCCAAAAACGGCTGTTTTACTGCGGTCTCGACCATAGATTGTAAAAGACTTCCCCGCTTCAGCAAGACATTTGTCAACAAGCTCCGATGAAATCCGAACCCTTTGCTCGTCACTTTTGACTTTGGCACCGGCATCAGCAAAAAGTTCGAGCATCTGTTGATGCGGAACAAGAACTCCGGTACGTTCGAGTATCTCTCGGGCGGCCTGGTCTATGCGGGCGATATCGTCGGTATTTAAGACTTTCAATTCCATCGTTACTTTTTTTGACCCAGCCACAAATCAATAGGCACCTTGACTCCTTTAGGCTCAAAAGGTAACTTCACCTTGCATCCGGTTCCCGCTGACTGGTAAGCGGCGTAGAGCACCTCCTGCACAACCCTTCCGTCCTCGCCGGTCGCCAACGGCTCTTCTTTACCTCGCACACACCTGACAAAATGGTACATCTCCTGCGGGAAACCGTAGTTCCACAACTCCTCGAAAACCGGATAAGTCCAGCCCTTTGTGGTCGGGGCCTTTTCCACCGCATAACCATAACCGTATTCGCTATAGGTCGGCAGTGCATTGCCCATGTGCAGATCGGCATAAGTAACACCGCCCTCACCGTAAACCTCGATACGGTCTTCCATACCGCCCCGCCGCGCCCAACTGTTCTCGATCATCCCAACGGCACCGTCATCGAATTCAAGAATACAGACAACATCGTCCTCACCGTCGGTCTTATCGGTATGAACATATGTGCCCATCTGGCTGTAGACGGTTTTTATTTTTGGCCTGTCTAAAAACCAATAGCAAAAAGCGATACCGTGACAGCCCAGGTCCATTAGCGCTCCGCCGCCCGACTGCTTGACATCCCAGAACCACGGCGCGTGCGGGCCAAAATGCTTCTCACACTGCTTGACCAGATACATCTTACCTAAAGCGCCCTCGTCGGCCATCTCCTTGGCCTTGACGTATTTAGGCGTAAAAAACAGTTCCTCAGCGTACATCAGCAGCACACCTTTTTTATTACACGTATCGATCATCAAATCCGCCTCTTCGAGCGTCACACATAACGGCTTTTCACACAGTACGTGCTTGCCGGTATTGGCTGCGTCAACGGTCATCTGCGCATGCAGATAGTTCGGCGCCGTGATCGTTATCATTTCGATATCATCTTCAGCAAGCATTTCCTT
>CAYNKU010000010.1:17258-19171 GCA_964397865.1 uncultured Pirellulales bacterium
TGCACAAGTTCAAGTTCCCCGGTGTCCCTGGATACATCGGCGATCGACTTTACCGCAAAGAACAAGTACGCCAAAGCCGCCACCAGGTATAGAAAAGCCGGTATGGAAACGCTGGTAAGGTCAAGGATCGTGCCGACTATTATGCACGGCGTTACGGCCGTTACCGCCAAACGGATCAAGGTCGCATACGAAAGTTTTGTTTTGCAAAGCGAAGCAAACAACAGCCCTATGGCCGCGTAAACAAGAGCTTGAGCGATCCTGTAGGCGTAAGAACCCGACAGCGCGAAGGGATAAATCACCACCGCCAGGAACTTTCTGCCGATGTTCAACCAACCGGTTATTCGTTCGCTATCCACGTAAAAAGATTCAACATCTGAAAGGTCATAAGTCCTGTCCTCGACATCGCTGTGTTTTGTTATCAACTCATGGTCAGTTAATAAGCAGATCGCATTAGAGTCTTCGAGAGATCCGATCTGGCCGGTGGTATCAATAATCGCCAGCGGCTCGTTGCTATCCGGGACTGTGATATAATAAGGCTCAGGTTCTTCTATGGATACATGGCCGTCGGTAATCGTAATTTCCGGAACCTGGTCGACGACTGCAGGCGCTTCATTATTGACAAAATCCGCGGCGCCAAGGTGTATCTTGACCATCATAGGTATCCAGCAAACCGCCAGAAGCAGCAGAAGATATAAAAAATTCACGCCTTTCCAGTTTTGACCCACATCGATATACAGCTTTTTAGAGAAAAACGACAACACCGGAATATGAAAAATCGAATACCTTTTCATAACTATATACCTCCCATAGAACTTTTATTGCAGACGAAGTTTCCCATTTATTGCTTTTCGAGTTCTTAAATAAACCGAGTTTAGCCGGATTTGTCAAACTTCCTCCGGTACGACGTACGGCTTTCGGTAATCGCGAGTTAGCATCTTGTTCGCCTGCTCGTCACCAACAAATTTTTCCCGGGCCGGATCGAATCTCACCTGGCGGCCCAACCTGTACGATATATTCGCCAGGTGAGGCAGTGCACTGGACATAAAGCCGTCTTCGATATCGCAGGTAAGGGCGTCAGGGTTCTGAGTTCTTACAGCGTTTATAAAATTCTCGAAATGAGCACTGCCCCTGTTTCCGGTTAGCTTGATCGGGTCTATATATTCATCGACACTATCAGAACTCGGCCCGGGCTGGTTTTCTCTGCCAAAGAAGCTCTGCCACTTACCCCGGCCGATCGACATCCACCCCTTGCTGCCGTAGAAGAAGTTACCGATAGACACATCCGACTCGGAGTTGGTAAATATATCACGCACTTCGGACTCGATTACGACCCCGTCGGCATATTCGAAAACCGAGGTCTGAAAATTCGGCGTTTCCTGCGAGGAATCGAAAGCAACGTATCCGCCGGTGGAATTGATTTTTGTCGGACAGTCGGTTTTTTTCAAAGCCCATGCGGCGATATCGAGATGATGTGGCGAGGTATTGCCTATGTCGCCGTTGCCGTAGTCCCAATGCCAGTGCCAATTGTAATGGAATCGGTTCCTGTTGAAAGGTTTTCGCGGCGCCGGCCCCAGCCACATATCATAATCTACTTTGCTAAGATACGCCTTGCTGTAAGGTCTTGGCTCACCCTGGATGTAGCCGTAAAGCGGATAGTCTTTGCCGTCATCGCCTGCGGGGCCGTCGGGGAACCTACCGATCGGTTTGCGGCGGTTGAAGCAGACCACCCGTGCCATATAGATATCACCAATGCCGTCCTCGTGAAGGAATTTGACCGCGCTGCGGATTTTTCGGCTGGAGCGGTTGTTCAGACCGACAGCCACGATTCGATTATATCTTTTTGCGGCAGCGATGGCCTTTCTGCCTTCGGAAATGTTATGGCAGCAGGGCTTTTCGACGTAGACGTGCTTACC
>CAYNKU010000011.1:0-16617 GCA_964397865.1 uncultured Pirellulales bacterium
GATCAAACGCAAAGGTTACCGGGTCGAAAAGATACTTTTCGAGAGCGAGCCGAATCACCATATCGCCGCGCTTATGTTCCTGCCGGAGAGCGAAAAGTTCGAGCCGCCGTATCCGGTTGTTTTCTTCCCTTGCGGCCATTCACTTAACGGCAAGGCATATAAGGATTACCAAAAGGCCTGCGCCCTTATGGCGCTCAATGGCCTGGCGGTCTTGACCTATGACCCCGTCGATCAGGGTGAGCGGATTTATACTTTGTCGTTGTTCGAAGGAATTGAAACCTGGAATCCGGTAGCGGGCCATACAATGGTCGGCGTGGGAAGTGTCCTGCTCGGCAGAAATACCGCAAGGTTCGAAATACACAACGGCATACGCGCATTAGACTACCTCCAGTCGCGCGATGATATCGACGGCGAGCGGATAGGCTGCGCGGGCAACAGCGGCGGAGGAACATTGACGTCTTATCTGATGGCGCTCGATGAACGCGTCAAGGCGGCGGCGCCGAGTTGTTACCTGACGACCTGGGAGAGCCTTCTCGTAAGAAGCGGCCCGCAGGACGCCGAACACAATATCTACGCCCAACTCGCCAACGGTATGGTATACGCCGATTTCGTTATGATGGCGGCGCCGAGAGCGGTATTGATGTGCTGTTCGACAAAAGATTACTACGATATCGTCGGTGCCTGGGAAACTTTACGCTACGGCAACAGGCTCTACAGCCGAATGGGTTGTGCCGACAATATTAATCTCCACGAAAATGACGACAAACACGGCTACTTTCAGCCCGTTCGCGAAACCGCGACAAGGTGGATGACACGATGGCTTATGGGAAAAGATGAGCGTGTAATAGAGCCTGAAATTGAAATACTCACCGACCAAGAGATAACCTGTGCGCCAGGCGGGATGATTATGAATATCAAAGGCGAGCGATCTACTTACGATCTGAACCGTGATTACGAAAAACAGCTCGCTAAACAGAGAACCAAACTCTGGACTACAAAACCGCGGGAGGAAATGCTCAATAAAGTCCGCGAGCTTTGCGGTATACGACGGATAGAGGAACTGCCCGCCCCTGCCATTGACAAACTCGACACCATAGAACGCCCCGGCTATTCGATAGAGAAACTCATCATCAAGCCCGAAAAAGGTATTTACCTGCCGGCCCTTATGTTCGTACCGAAAAAAGCGACTCCAAACGGCGCGGTTCTATATATTAACGAAAAAGGTAAAGCCGCCGATATCGAATCTATCGAAAGAATGGTTAAAAAAGGCAAAACAGTCTTAGCCGTCGATATCCGCGCGATAGGCGAAACCATACGCACCAGGCGAAGCTGGACGTCGCAGTACTTCGGCGCCAACGGCCAGGACTTTTACAGGGCATACCTGATAGGCAGATCCTTCGTTGGAATGCGAGCGGAAGATATACTCATCTGCGGAAGGTTCCTGCAAAAACAAACCAGCGCCCCGGTAGACCTTGTTGCCGTCGGTGGTGTCGGGGTGCCCGCCCTTCACGCAGCCGCGCTCGAACCGAAACTGTTTAATTCAGTTAAACTGATTCGCACTCTTGTGAACTGGTGGAATATTCTTCAATCGGACAGATCTCAGGAGCAGTTGGTCAATACCGTTCACGGCGCACTGACGGTTTATGACCTCGACGACTTAAGGGAGACAATAGCGGGAAAAATATCTCTCATACAGCCCGTCAATGCCCGCGGCAGACGAGTCGATTAGCCGAAAGAAACAAAAAAGGCCGGCGCCGATTTATCGGGGCCGGCCTTTGTAATCTCAAAAAAGCCTTTTTAAATCTTAACAAAGGTTTTCTTCTTATACATGTAGTAGAGTAGCGACCAGAGGATGCCGAATGCGAGTGTTACCCGGATAAAGCCGTGCCAGCCGCCTGTCCATTTCTCCAGCCCGGCTACTAAGATGTCCGACAAAATCCTGAAATCGAAGAGCTGCACTATCATATAGACAAATATCGCGTTCATCCCGACAACTACAAACGGAAACGCCCACTTCTTGTAACCGGCCATATCTATTACAAAATAGAACAAAGCAAGGCATAGATAACTCAGACCCGCGGCATATAGAGTGAACGAACTGGTCCAGATGTGTTTGATTATCGGGAACCAGATGCTCCATATCAACCCCAGCACGATCGTACCAACGCCTAAATATATCAGGTACAAAAGTTTTTGCTTGTCGGCCTTTGTAGACCGCAGGATTTGCCCCGCCCAGACGCCGAACATAACCGTACAGCCGAAAGTCAGACTGCTGAGTACCCAGGTGTAAGGCAAACCGTCGCTTAACTCACCTAAGACGATGTCATCGACATAAAGAGCAAAGTTAACTTCGGGGGTATAAATCCCCGCACCGTGACCGGGTACCGGTACCAATGCCATCAGAGCCCAGAACAAAAGCAGCAGACCCGCCGTCGCGATGATCTGGCCTATGGGTTTTAGGTTGAGCATAATGATCGACGCTATAAGATAGCCGACGGCAATCGACTGAAGAGTGTTGCAGTAGACTTGAAATTCGCCGAGATCGAATTTGAGCAGCCTGCCCTGTGCTATAAATCCCAGGAAAAACAGAACAAGGACTCGTTTTATAATATGGCCGTAGAGCTTGGCCTTACTGTCGCCGAGCGCCAGGCGTTTGCCGAAAGAATATGGCATCGCCACGCCGACTATGAACAGAAAAAGCGGCATTATCAAATCCTCGAAGGTAAAACCTTCCCACGGTACATGCCTGAATTGAGGCAAAATATATGTTTTCATAAATCCGCTGTCCGCAGCATTGGCAAAACTTCTAAATATTCGATGGCCTCCGATGATCCAGAACATATCGAACCCGCGCAGGGCATCGAGGGAAACCAACCGCTTCTTGACAGCGACAACCTGATCTTCCATCTCCATTTGCGAATCTCCTAAATATAAAAAAAATGCTCCGTATACCGTAATTTGCTGAAATCATCACGGCATACGGAGCAAAAGTCAAGCAAAATATACTACTTGCGCCCCTTTGGGGATAATTGTGTATTTTGCTCTTTATCAAAGCGAAGGGCTTTAGGACTCAAAAACTTTCGCTGCTTTTATTTGTCCTTGGCTTCGAATTCGGCGTCTATAACATCGTCTTTACCGGCTTTTCTTTTTACTTCATCTTCTTCAGGCTGTGCGGCTGCCGGCCCTGCCTCACCCTGTGGTGCTGCGGCGGCCTGTTTCTTTGCGGCCTCTTCATAAAGAACTTTACCCAGTTCCTGGCCGGTGGTCGCGAGATTTTCCGTGGCCTTTTTGATAGCATCGGCGTCTTCACCCTTGACGGTTTCTTTTAAGTTGTTTACAGCGCTTTCGATATTGCCCCTGGTATCAGCGGAAACTTTGTCACCATGTTCTTTAAGCGTCTTCTCGGTGGAATATATCAACTGATCGGCCTGGTTCTTCATATCGATAAGATGTCTTTTCTTTTTATCTTCCTCGGCGTGAGCTTCGGCATCTTTGGTCATCTTTGCCACTTCGTCTTCGCTCAGTCCCGAACTGGATTTGATCTCTATGGACTGCTGTTTCCCTGTGCCGAGGTCCCTGGCTGATACGTTCAGGATTCCGTTGGCGTCAATATCGAAGGCAACCTCGATCTGCGGCACTCCCCTCGGAGCCGGCGGTATATCGGTAAGCTGGAACCTGCCGAGAGTCCTGTTGTCCCTGGCAAATTCTCTTTCGCCCTGGAGAATATGAATATCCACCGTAGTCTGGCTGTCGGCTGCGGTCGAGAAGATTTCCTTTTTACTGGTCGGGATAGTGGTATTGCGATCGATCAGTCTTGTCATAACACCGCCGAGGGTCTCGACACCAAGCGACAGCGGCGTGACATCGAGCAGCAGAATATCTTTAACACCCGCGTCGCCGGCAAGAACAGCCCCCTGGATAGCGGCTCCGACAGCGACCACTTCATCGGGGTTGATACTCTTATTGGGTTCTTTGCCGAATATCTCTTTAACGATTTCCTGAACCTTCGGTATCCGCGTGGAGCCGCCGACGAGCAGTATTTCAGCCACTTCGTGATTTTCGAGCTTGGCGTCAGCCATAGCCTTTCGGCAGGGTTCTTTAAGTCTTTCGAGTATCGGCTCGACAAGAGCTTCGAACTTGCTGCGCGTGATGGTAATCTGAAGATGTTTCGGCCCTGAAGAATCGGCGGTAATAAACGGCAGATTGACCGTAGCCTCCAACTGCGAACTTAGCTCGCATTTCGCCTTCTCAGCGGCCTCTTTGAGTCTCTGGTGCGCCATCGGGTCCGTACGCAGGTCGATACCTTCGGTCTTTTTGAATTCGTCAGCCAGGTAATTTATAAGTATCTCATCGAGGTCGTCACCGCCTAAATGGGTATCGCCGTTGGTACTTAACACTTCAAAGACGTTGTCACCTATATCGAGTATCGATATATCGAAGGTGCCGCCGCCAAAGTCAAAGACCGCGACTTTCTCGTTCTTCTTCTTTTCAAGACCGTACGCAAGCGCCGCAGCGGTAGGTTCGTTGATAATACGCTCCACCTTCAGCCCCGCGATCTTGCCGGCGTCCTTGGTCGCCTGGCGCTGAGAATCGTTAAAGTACGCCGGAACGGTTATAACGGCATTTGTAACATTCTCACCGAGATAGTCCTCAGCGGTCTTTTTTAAATCCTGCAATATCATCGCCGAAACCTCAGGCGGAGTATACTGCTTGCCGCGGACATCGACTTTCACCAGCTCTTCCGGATTGCCGACTATCTTATAAGGAACTATCTTTTCTTCCGAGGAAACTTCGCTGTGCCGACGCCCCATAAAGCGCTTGATAGAGTAAACCGTATTTTCCGGATTGGTTACCTGCTGATGGCGGGCTATCTGGCCCACGAGCCTCTCGTTTTTGTCCGTAAAGCCTACTACCGAAGGAGTCAGCCTTGAGCCCGAAGAATTGATTAAAACCTTCGGCGAAGAGCCTTCCATCACAGCAACCACAGAATTTGTCGTTCCAAGGTCTATTCCAATAATTTTAGCCATGATTAAATTCCTTTCGCTATTTTCTGTTGTTTTCAGCACTAATCTTGCTTATTAGAAGTTAGCAAAAGCCGTGCCAGATACCATCCGCAGGCGTATTTGCACATTAAGTCTTTGCTGGATAAGGCTTTAAGGGTAAAGGCTCACACGTTTGCCGTCTGCAAAGAACCCTTTTTTCGTGCCATTTTGGCAGATACCTCGAATAAGTCGGTTGTGGGCAGCACTTTTCACCTGAAATTGCCGCCGGCAGGGCGGTAAAAACAGGCAAAACAGCCGGAATCCCAGGGTAGAAAATTTTTTTGAAAAAGTTCGATTTTTGAAGTATTTTTTAATAAATATGTTTGACAAAGAAACTGTTTTGTGTTAGAAGAGTATATAGAGATAGAGAAAAAACCTGATTAAAAGGAGTTGAAATGGGACCTGATCTGGAAAAAGCAATTTTTGAGGTGAGCCTCAGGATGAGGCTGCTGAGAGCAATGCAGGAGGAGACCGGCTCGTTAGAGAACCTGACCGAGCGGGATACCATGATACTCGAACTGCTCAACGATCAGGGCAAGATGACCGTTTCACAGGTAGCCGCGGCGGCGGCAAACGTCAGCGACAGCACAATATCCACCAACATCACAAAACTCTGGCGCCAGAAACTGGTATCGAAAACGGTCAGCCCGGAAAATCAGCGCACAACGATGGTCGACCTCACGGATAACGGCAAAAAAGCGATCGATAAAGTAAATCGGCAGCGCCTCGAGCGTTTCCAGATGCTCTTTAAAGCGATCCAGGTAACCGACGAGGAAAAACAGGTCATGGTAAGGGTTTTGGGTCGAGCGGTAAACTTCTTTGACAAGCATCTGAAACTCACCAAGACCTACGAGAAATAATTAGTACGGTGTATACACTGGCTCTGAGCCTGAAGACATATAAATGTAAGTTGAAGGTGGTAAAAACGATCGGCTAAAGCAGATCTTTTCCGAAAGGAGGGATATTATGTGCCCGCCGAAAGTAAAGAGCAGTGTGATTTTGTGGACCCTGTTAGTAGTAGTGATGACCCTTTCCGACTGTTTTGCAGGTCAGAACCGCAGCAAAGCCCAAAAAAGCGAAACACAAACTAGGCAGAGCGCTCGGCAAGCCAAACCGGCAAAAAATTCTTCCGAGCGGAGAAGCAAACCTGCGACATCTGCGCGCAGCTCTTCGCCCGCGAGGGTCTCCGGCCGCAGCGCCTCGCCAAGCCGGACCATAAATAAGCCGCGCCGGGGAAGAAATAATTCTCCCAGCCAAACCAGGATCGGTTCACCCGGAAAGATATACACAAAGCCGAACGCAAGAAAACCTCTGATAAGGCACTCCGGCAGTAGGGGCAATCTCTTTTCGCACCACAGGCAGACGACAAACACCCGTACAAATAATCGATTCTTTAACAGCTCTCCATCAAGAACTGTGAACGGGCCAACCCAGAATCCATTGCAACCTCAGCAAAATCCAAGTACAGTAATCACTCCCCGCAGAACAACAAGACCCGCGCCGAATGTTGTAATCAGCAGGCCCGCTTCAAGCGTCAGGACGAGTAAGCCGCTTTCGAGTTCATCCCGGCGGTTAAAACCGCTAACAATATTACGCTCTTCCAAAGTCGACAGATCGACGCCGCAGGATTCATCCGGCAGGACTCGTGCTTTCAACCGAAGCGATTCGACCGAAAGAGGCGAAGCTGCTCCCGACCATAACCGATTCCGTAGAGATGACGGTCGGTCACAGGACGGGACTACCGGAGATATCGGCGAAGGAACCGGCCGGGGAGATAACAGGCACAGGCGACGAACCATCGAGATAACAAGGTCCGGAGGATACAGAGACAGCAGGTTCGACAGAAACCGGGTCGTCGATCAGAGTCATTTAGCTGTGATTCGAGAAAGACACACCGCGGCGCGACTCGGTGGCAGAACCGGCCACAGACAAAGACCCATATACAGACGAGTCATCTGGCCGAGTTGTAGAAGACGTGTTTATTACAGGCGCGGACGACGAAGCCGGATAGTATATGTCTGGCCGCATTATCACCGCAAATACATCTTTGTCAGCCTTGGCGGATACTGGCCCGTCGAATACAGATATGCCCGCTACTATTATTACGGCTATCACCCTTACTACTGGTATGGCTGCTCGTCTCCAAGCTATCGCGTCAGCGGCGATACTTACAATTACTACACATATAATTACACCGACGTGCCGGCCGGAGGTACGGTTTCATGCGCCACACCCGCCGACGGTATCACGGCCGTGGATGAAAATACCTTCGCGGATGTCCGGGAAAGGATGGCCGAACAAGAGGCCCGGGAACCTGCCGCCGAAACCGATGCCGACCGATACTTCGAAAGTGCCGTTAACGCCTTCGAACAAGGCAGCTACGCCGAAGCGGCCGAAGATTTTTATCAGGCCATGCAGCTCGAACCCGAAGATATCATCCTCGCTTTCGCCTATGCCCAGGCCCTTTTCGCAGATTCTCAATACGCAGGCGCCGCCGAGGTCTTGCGCGAGGCGATGGGAAATATCCAGCCGGGTAAAGAAGGAGTATTTTTCCCGCGAGGCCTTTACACCGAGGACGATCAACTCTTCGAGCAAATCGATTCGCTCGGCGAAGAAACGCAGACTTACAGCTTCGACGCGGATTTGCAGTTTCTGCTCGGCTATCAGTTGATGGGCATCGGCAGCTACGATGAAGCCGTCGAGGCCCTGGAGCAGGCAAGCCTTGATTATGAATATTCCGCTGTCTCCGGCAAACTGATAGAACTTATAGAGAAGATAAAGTCAGAACAAACCCCGGATGCGTCAGTCAGTTCTTGAAGGCAGGTGTGTAAGATGAGTTGTAAGAGTGTGTTTTATGAGGTGATGGTTTTATCTGTCTGCCTCGCATCAGTCGCCGCGGGCGGACAGTGGCAGGAATTTATGATATCGACCACCCCCGGCGAGCAGCAACGGCCGGATATTCATGGAGACTATGTGGTCTTCCAGCAGCTCAAAGGCGGCTATTTCGATATCTACATCGCTGATATTAGCAACCCTTCAGACCCGACGGCCTTCGCTCTGACAAATTCCACCAACGACCAGACCGAGCCCGCGATTTATGAAAATCTCGTCGTCTGGCAGGAATACGTCGACAGCGACTGGGATATCTACGGCGCAGATATAATTGACCCGGGAGATATACAGTTCTTTACCGTCTCGGCTACCACCCTCGATGAAATCGCACCGGCTGTCCATGGCAACACGGTCGCCTGGCAGGAACAATATAATGGAGACTACGACATCTGGGCCGCCGATATTACCGACCCCAATAATCCCTCGTATTTCCCGGTAGCGGCTTATGAGTACAATCAGCAGGCCCCGGCGGTGTACAGAACTACCGTCATCTGGCAGGATGATTATTTCGGCGACGAAGACCTTTTTACCGCCTATATCTGGCAGAGAAACAAGCCCGCCGAATATCCGGTTTCGACGGTTTTGGATAACCAGGAAAAACCGGCCGTCTCAGGTGAATTCGTTATCTGGCAGGACGATTTCTCAGGCGACTGGGATATCTACGGCGCGGATATCTCCGACCCTGACAATCCGGTCGAGTTCGCTGTAGCAACGGATACTTCCCTCTCGATTAATCCGGATATCGACGACAATATTATCGTCTGGCAGGACGACCGCAATGGCAACTGGGACATCTTCGGCTATAACATGACGACCGGCCGGGAGTTCGAGATTACCACCGCCTCGGGCGATCAGACCCACCCGGCCATAAGCGGCAACGTCGTAGTCTGGCAGGATAGCCGTAGCGGCACACCGAAGATATACGCGGCCGTTCTGACCGGCCCGGAAATCGCAAAATGCGTAACTAAAATGGCCGGCGACGCTAACGGCGATTGCAAAATCGACTTTAATGATTTTGCCGTTATGGCACTGCAGTGGCTTCAGTGCGGACTCGATATCCCCCAGGCCTGTGGAGAGTAGCCGCGGTTACAGATCTTTGTTCAGTGCCGAACGGATGATCTGAGCCCGTAGGGCGTCCCTGTGCGTGGAATCGAGTTCTTTGCCGTAGTTAAGCTGCAGATGCGCGGGCAGTGTGAGCATAAAAAGCCTGTTGATGGTACTGATCGAAAGGCTGTGCGTCTTTTCGGCATCTTCCTTATCACGTCTCAGCGAGCAGAGATCCTCTATAGCCGGTGTGGAAGCGCCTAAATGATCGTGCATATTAACGCCGAGTCTTAAATGGCTTAACAAAAACAACGCCTCCTGCGAACTTATCAGGTTCGCGTTTTTCAAAAGGGCAATCGCGCGGGCGATTTTGTCGTCGAGAATGTCAGGTTCCTTTGCGAGCAGTTGTTTCCTCGCGATGGTTTCGTATTCGACAATCTCGGGAATGATCTTTTCCTCGAAGTCGGTCGCGATTTCGGATTCCGACACCCCCAGCGTCACCTGGTTCGAGAGCTGATAAAAATCGCCTATGGCCTGGGTGCCTTCGCCGAAAAGCCCCCTTACCGCCAGATTCATATCTTTCGTAGCGGCCAGGAATTTTTCGATCTGCCCGGTAATCTTCAATGCCGGAAGGTGCAGCATAACCGAGACCCTTATCCCCGTTCCGAGGTTCGTCGGGCAGGCCGTCAAATACCCCAGGTCGGTCAGAAAAGCGTAATCGAGTTTACTTTCGATCATATCGTCGATCCGGTTGATCTGTTCGAGGCAGGCGGTGAGCTGGCAGCCGGGCTTCAATACCTGGAGCCGAAGATGGTCTTCCTCGTTTATCATCGCGGTGAAGAACTCTTTTTCCGCCACGATCACCCCCCTCGGACCCTTACCGAAAGCGTGATGCCGACTGATAAGATGCCGTTCGACGAGAAAATTCCTGTTCAGTGTCGAGGCCTTGTCGACGCTGATATAAAACACCCTGTCGCCCAATTCGAGCGACATGATGACATCTTTCAACTTCTCGAGTATCTCGGTCTTTTCCTTGTTAGAGCAGTAGCTGAGAAACTTATAACCCGCAAGGTTCCGTGCCAGGCGTATTCTCGAAGAGATAACGATATCGGACATCGGCCCGGTACCGTTGAACCATTCGTTTATATTACTGCTTATATCGGTCAGCTTCATAATAGCTACAAACTCCGCGAAATTTTTCGCCGTGAGTTGTGATCAAAGATTTCTATTCGAGTTGATTTATCTTGTCCCGCAGTTTGGCGGCGGTTTCGTAATCCTCGCTCTTTACAGCCGCATCCAGTTTTTGACGCAGATTGGCGATCTCGATTTCTTTCTTCGTTCCGGAAGAAGCCTTCGAAGGCACCTTGCCGCAGTGGACCATCTTGCCGTTCTGCGCCTTTTTTATAAGCGGCGAAAGGTCTTCCTTGAAAAGTTCATAATCGCACGGACATCCGAGCAGAGCCTTCTCCCGGAACTTCTCGAGCGTAAAACCGCACTTCGGACACGCCGGCGCCTGCCCCGCCCGACCGCGAAGCTGCTCATCCGTGGGCTGAACGGAAAGAAGCCCGTTGAGCAGTTCGCTTATCGGGATCTGACTTTTAAGTGCTATCCCCTGCTCGGCGGCACAATTCTCGCATATATGCATCTCCGTGCGGATGCCGTCCACAATCTCGGTAAGATGAATCGTTGCTTCACTTTTTTTACAAATCTCACACTGCATATCAGGCCTCGATATCTATTATAACAATTTCTCGAACTCGTTGGCAAAAAATCACGTCCGTTTAAGCCGATATAAAAATAACTTCGAAACCGCCTCTTACTTAACGAATCGGGCCGAACAGCCCGCCTCCTCGGTCACATTTACCGCCTCGAGCGTTACTTCTTCCGGCAAAAGCGCCTCGAGCTTCTCATAAACATACCTTGCTACGTTCTCGGCAGAAGAGCTGTTTATCTTAAAATATTCTTTTTTTTCCAGTGTACCGCCCTGAAATTCAGCGAGTATCCCGTCCAGAAGACCCTTCAAACGGCGAAAATCCATCACAAGCCCGATATTATTTAGTTCTTCGGCGGCAACATCAGCGATAACGGCCCAGTCATGACCGTGAAGCGGCTCCTTCGAGCCGTCGCTTAACATCAACTGATGCCTCGCCGTAAAACCGCTCTGGACGCTTATTGTAAACACGACAATAACTCCGTTTTCGTATTAATTGCCGCCGGGTAAGCCGCGTTTTATCGGGATTGATTTTTCAGCTTCTCAAGGCGTATGCTGAGACGATTACAGACCCCGGCCGGCACCAGGTTTGAAATATCTCCGCCGAGTGAGGCAACCTCCCGGATCAGCGTCGAACTGGTAAAACCGTATTCCGCGGTTGTCATAATAAATACGGTCTCGATACCCGCTACGGCTCGGTTTGTCATCGCGAGCTTGAATTCGTACTGAACGTCGGTAAGGCTGCGCATGCCGCGAAGGATAACGTTAGCTTTCTTTTTCTTGGCGTACTCGACCATCAGTCCGTCAAAACTCTCGACAAAAACGCGGGGCATATCGGCCGTAAGCTCGGTGATCATTTCCACTCTCTCTTCGGGAGTGAACAGGGGATTTTTGATCGGACTGCGACCGACCGCGACGATAAGTTCGTCGAAAAGCTTGATACCGCGCTCGATTACGTCCATATGCCCGTTGGTAATCGGGTCAAAGGACCCGGGGAAAATCGCTCTTACAAATTTTTTCTTCATTTCTTCCGACCTTTCTGCCGGATAGTATTATACCGCAAAATGCTCAAAGGTCAAATCCCCCCCCAGGTCATATCCTCCGGCCGGCGGCATGTTAATCACGCCTTCTCCTGGTCACGGGACAAAACTACCGGGATATCGAGCCAGAAAACCGAACCTTCGTTCAGTTCACTTTCCATCCCGACACTTCCCGCGAGCATCCCCGCCAGCTCCTTACTGATCGCCAGCCCCAGCCCGCTGCCGCCGGAACGACGTGTTAAAGAACCGTCCGCCTGGCGAAATTTCTCGAATATTTTCTCCTTGTCGACTTCGGCAATACCGCAGCCCGTGTCACTGACGGCGATTCGAATGTGCTTATCGTCAGGCATAGTCGCCTTAATTTCGATCTTCCCGCCCGGCGGCGTAAACTTAACCGCGTTACTGAAAAAATTATAGAGTATCTGCTGAACCTTGCCGGCGTCGGTGACAAGTTCGGGAATGTCCTCGGAGATGTTGACCCTTACCTTGATCTTGTTCTCTTTGGTCAAGGCTGAAAATGTGGACGCCAGATTGTCACACAATTCGGCCACCGAAGTCTTTTCTATGTGCAACTGCATTTTGCCGGCTTCGGTTTTTGCCAGGTCGAGCAGGTCGTTAATCATATTCAAAAGTCTCTTGCCGCCGGTGATAATATTGCTGACATATCGCTGACTTTTTTCAGTCCCGGCGTCGGCGGCTTTTTCACGTAAAATCTCGGCAAAACCGATTATCGCGTTCAGCGGCGTGCGGAACTCGTGGCTGATGTTCGCGAGAAATTCGCTTTTTATCTTGTTGGCCTTGAAAAGTTCGATGTTTCGCTCGGAGAGTTCCGCGATCTTGGCGTCGAGCTGTTTATTTGCCTGCCGCAGTTTTTCCTGGCCGCCCTGCAGACCGTCAAGCATGTGATTGAAGGCATCGGCGAGCTTTTGGTATTCGTCCCGCGTATTTATCGAGCTTCTTATATCGAGATTACCCTCGGCCACATTATTCGCTAACGCGCGTAACTGGCGAATCGGCCGGAGAATTACCCGCTGGGTGATTATATAAAAAGCGATGATCGCCCCCGCGCCGCCGATAAGCCCGACAATAATAACATATAATTTGTTCATAAGGGCGATCCTGGTGATCTCGCCTGCGGGCCGACGCACAAAAACCGCGCCCACCGGCTCATTTCGCCCGAAAGGCTTGGCGGTGCCCTGGGGATTATGACAACTCAAACAATTATCGTTAGCGGTGAATATTTTTACATAGCTGGTGTAAGCGCCGTCGTCTTTTTTAACCAGCAAAATATCTTCCCCCGAGCCTTGTTTTGTCAGAGCTTCGAGCCGGGCTCTTTCCGCTTCACTAAGCGCATTCAGACTGCTTTGATTTTCCGCGTTCAGCCGGATCCATCTGATTTCCGGACCGTTGGCGTCAAGAACAACTCCGGAATTACCAAGCGAGGCAGGCCCTTGTTCGGCCGTGTGCCTCAGTTGAAAATGACTCCGCAGCAGCGTCTCGGCTTTTGCGCTTGATGCATCCAATGAAGCCTTTTTGGTCAGTTGCCCCATCCAGAAGTAAAGCAGCAGCAGCGCAATTATCAGAATGAACACAACCGCCGCACCGAACGCCAGTCGGCACTTCTCCGCCAGCGAAAGAGGCGAGAGCCTCAGCAGCTCCAGAAGCCTTATCCAGATATTCTTGAAATTGATCCGCATAAGATCAGAACGACCCGGTATTATCTTTTTTCGTCGGTACCGCCTTCGATCGAATGAATATGTCTATGAGTTCTCAGGTTCAATTCATCCAGTTGTTTCTGGTCCACTTCGCTCGGCGCATCGCTAAGCAAACACTGGCCTTTTTGTGTTTTCGGGAACGCGATAACGTCCCTGATATTATCGGTGCCCGTCAGCAGCATAATGAGCCTGTCGAGTCCCAGCGCTATCCCGCCGTGAGGCGGAGCCCCGTATTCCAGCGCCTTGAGAAAGAACCCGAACTGCCGCTGTGCCTGGGCTTTCGAGATATTCAAAAGATCGAATATCTTCTGCTGCACCGCCGGATTGTGAATACGAATACTGCCGCCGCCGATTTCCGAACCGTTTACCACGATGTCATACGCCTGGCTGGTCACCGAAGCCGGATCCGTATCGAGCTTCTCGACATCTTCCGGTATTGGCGCGGTGAACGGATGATGAAGCGAATCGTAACGCCCCTCGTCGGCATTGAATTCAAAAAGCGGAAAGTCCACCACCCAGACAAACTCATAAGCTTTATCGTCGTAGAGTTTCAGATCTCTTCCGAGCTTACATCGCAAAGGTGCCAGGGCCTTATTGGCGGCTTTTTCGGTATCGGCGACCAGCAGGATCAAATCGCCGTCTTTTGCCCCGAAACGCTCTATAATCTGCCCCTGCTGCTCGGCAGTAAAGAATTTTGCTGTACTGCTCGCAAGGCCGAGTTGACCGTCTTCGGCTTTTACCTTAAACCACGCCAGCCCCTTTGCACCGTAGTCGGCGACAAAATTAGTCAGGGTCTTTTCGATATCGCTCCTCGAAAATTTCTCACCCTGCGGCGAGCAGATACCTTTGACAACTCCGCCCTTTTCCACCGTCGAAGTAAAAACCTTAAATGTGCACGCCCCGGCGACATCGGAAATATCCTTGAGCTTCATATCGAACCGCATATCGGGCCTGTCGATGCCGTAGTCCTCCATCGCCTGGCGGTACGTGATCCTCCGCATGGGCGTCAAAACGGTAACATCAAGGATTTTTTTCCATATCCGTGCAACCAGGATTTCATGAACCCCGATCACGTCATTGGTATCGACAAAACTCATTTCGACATCGATCTGTGTAAACTCCGCCTGCCGGTCGGCGCGCGGATCCTCATCACGGAAGCAGCGCACTATCTGGAAATATTTATCCACGCCCGAGACCATAAGGATCTGCTTGAACAGTTGCGGCGATTGCGGCAAAGCATAAAAGGCGTTCGGTACCAGCCTGCTCGGAACAAGAAAATCCCTCGCGCCTTCGGGAGTGCTCTTCGCAAGCATGGGTGTCTCGATCTCCCAGAAACCCTTCTCGTCAAAATAGTCGCGAACGATCTTGGAAACCCTGTGCCGGACGCAGAGTTTTTTCTGCATCGCCGGTCTGCGAAGATCGATATAACGATTTATAAGTCGCAGTTCTTCTCCGGTCTTTTCAGCTTCATTGATTTCAAAAGGCGGAGTCTTCGCGACATTTAAAATTTCAAACTCATCGATCGCCACCTCGATTTGGCCTGTAGGAAGTTTCGGGTTCTCGAGACCCTCACCTCTGTGCTGAACAACACCGCCCGCGGCTATTACCCATTCACAGCGGATGGTCTTTGCGATTTTGTGAATTTCAGGATGTATTTCAGGATTGAAAACAAGTTGTGTCAGACCCTCTCTGTCACGAAGATCGATAAAAACCAGATTCCCGTGATCTCTGTACGATTTTACCCAGCCCGCAAGGATTACTTTTTTCCCGGCATCTTCGAGACGAAGCTCGCCGCAGTTATGTGTCCGTTTAAGCATCGAAAAACTCACTAATTAAATAACTAAATCTTTGTAGGGTGGGGTCTTTACCCCACCGTATTATTACCGCTGCCCCTTGTCACTGCGAGCGAAGCGCGGCAGTCTCCCGTCTTCTCGTTTAGCCCGGCCACCTGTGGGCCGGGTCATTCCGACCGAGCACAGCCTCTCCACGTCATTCCGAGCGTAGTCGAGGAATCTATTAAAACAACCTCGCGAAGCAATTCCTCTAACGCACTTGCGATATACGCACGACGCTCAAACTGACCGATTTCAAACAAATCTGTCAGTTTGAGAATAGTTTACAAGTTAATAAAAATAGCCTAATTACGGCATTTAGTCAATAAGCAGCTTAAAAGATTGATTTGTTTGCTGCCAAAACCTCAGCCGCCCAAAAAACACTTTGCCCGAAAGATTGTTTTCAGGTATAACCTTAACCCGGCTGATAACTATATAAAAGTGATTTTTGACAAAAACGCGGAGTTGATTTATGAAAATAAGTACATTTTTGTCACTTCTGGTTATAACCCTGACCCTTTTGGGCACTCCCGATATTCTAAAGGCCGATACCGATACCGCCAAACGCCAGGCATACCTCGAACAGCTTTTGCCGTTTCTCGGCGACTCCAGGCCCAATCGAGGCAGATTTTCACCCGTCGACCTCACCTGGCAGGACTGGGTCAAACGCACAGGCGAACTGCCCCCCGACTTCGAAAAGATGCCGGGTATAACAACCCTGCCCGACCCCCTGATAATCGACGAGGGCGGAAAAAATATCCCCGTCAAAACACTCGCTCAGTGGCAGGAAAAACGAAAATGGATAAGCGAGCAGATTCAGCACTGGGTCACGGGAACAATTCCCCCTGCTCCTGACAATATGATCTCCAAAATCTTAAGCGAGAGAAAAGAAGGTGAAATAACTCTCCAGATGATAGAAATTCGTTTCGGCCCCGATCATAAAGCGAAAATGGGTTTCGAACTTATCATCCCGCCCGGAAAAGGTCCCTTCCCCGTATTTCTCGCGCAGTGGAGCCAGAGAACCTGGGCACTTACTGCAGTCCGCCGGGGATACATAGGCTGTTTATATCGAGCCAGCGATTTCCACGACGACACCGACGAATATGGCGACATCTATTATCCCGAATACGACTTCAACCGCCTGATGCGCCGCGGATGGGGCGGCAGCCGCGTAATCGATTACCTCTACACATTGCCCTTCGTTGACAAAAAGTGCATAGGCCTCACAGGCCACAGCCGAAACGGAAAGCAGTCACTGATGGCCGCCGCATCCGATGAAAGAATTACCGCCGTTATCCCCTGCAGCGGCAACACCGCCTCCGAAAACGCCTTCCGCTACAC
>CAYNKU010000011.1:16627-18656 GCA_964397865.1 uncultured Pirellulales bacterium
ACACAACCGAAACCTTCAATAACGAAACCGTCGAAACCACCATAAGAGCAAGACCAAACTGGCTGAGCCCCAGACTGCGATTCTTCGTCGGCAGAATGCACAAGCTGCCCGTGGATATGAACCTGATGATGGCGCTCGTTGCCCCCCGAGGACTTATGCTTAGCTCCGCCACCGCCGAGGGCGCCGGAAATCCATGGGGCATCGAACAGACCTATTTTTCCGCCAAACGAGTCTATGACTTCCTCGGCGCCGGCGATAAGATCGCGATCCATCTAAGACCAGGCCTCCACGGTGTCAGCAGTGGAATCATAGAAGAATATGTGGACTTCTTCGATTATATCTTCGGCCGGACCGACAAAAAACCTGAAAATAAACTCTTCTTTGACTACACCTTCAATAAATGGAAGGGCCTCTCCGAAGAAACAGTTGACCCCCTGAGCTATCAGCCCAAAGGCATCGACGATTTGCTTATCGACCCAAAAGGTAAAAAAATAACCAGCGACGCCTCCTGGAAACAAAAAAAAGCGGATATAAAAAAGCGTATCTGCTGGGGCCTCGGCGATGAGCCGCCCGGCGCAATAAATCCCGGCCCGCTGCTCCATACCAACGTCCCGTGGACCGAACATGATTATTTTGGACAGCTTATAGGCCGGCCCGGGTCAACAAAAAACATTACCAGAATGGCGGTAGCCGCTCATTACGGTATGGGAGAAGTTGTATATGGAAATCTTTATTACCCTGCCGATGACACCGGCAAACCCATTTCAATGAACCTTCCCGTGGTTATCTACCTCCACGAATACGCGTATGGAACCGGACTCGGCCACAGGTTCATCAACCGCGTCAGGGGCCTTATCGACAAAGGCTACGCCGTACTGGCATACGATCAACTCGGCCTGGGCAGTCGGCTCACCGAGGGAACGCGTTTCTATCAGCGATACCCCAACTGGTCCAAGCTTGGCAAAATGGTCGCCGACCTCAAATCCGCCGTAGACTCTATGGAAAATCTCGACATCATCGACAGGGACAGGATTTATGTAATGGGCTACGCCCTCGGAGCCAGGGTTGCCCTCTACGGCGCTGCGCTCGATGAACGTATAAAAGGAGTGGTCAGCGTCTGCGGCTTCACACCCATGCGCCTCAACAGCAGTGAAAAAGGCCTCGGGGGAATATACATCTATTCCCACCTCCACGGCTTAGCGCCCCGCCTGGGTTTCTTCGTCGATTGTGAAAACCGCATCCCCTACGACTATCACGAAATTATCGCGGCCATCGCACCAAGGCCCGTTCTTATAGTAGCGCCAACATGGGATCGCTACGCCGACTTCGAGGATGTAAAAAACTGCGTCGAAAAATCACGCGATGTCTACAAACTGCTGGACTCCGCCGAAAAACTCGAACTATACGCACCCGCCGAATACAACAGATTCTCCAGCCGGACAAGGAACAAAATTTGGGACTGGGTTCCGAAAAATTTCAAATAGCCGCATCCGATACCAGGCGAGCCTTTACACTGGTAGAGTTGCTCGTGGTCATCGCGACCATCGCGCTTCTGATGGGCCTGCTCATGCCGGTACTTGGCAGGGCGCGGATGCTCGCCAAACGATTGAGATGCTCTTATAACCTCAAACAGATAAACGTCGCCCTGAATTTATATCTCGGTGCTAACGACGACGCCTACCCCTGCGCACAGGACCCCCTCCCAGGTGGAAACTGGTTATGGATGGGCCGGGGCTGGCGAGGCTTTATCGAACCTTATATCGGCACCGAGATTGATCAGGAAAATCCTTCCATCCTGTTTTGCCCGAGCGACCGCACGTCGAAGCAAAAATACGAATCAACAAGCTACGCCTATTCAATGGCCTTCTACCACACCCCCGCACAGATTAACGCCCTAACCAGTCACACTCAGACCTATGGCGAGATTTCACCGCGGGCTGTTGTTCAGCGCAGTTCATGCGTAGCCAGGCCGGCCGCAAAAATAGTCATAGGTGAATGGCTCGCAAGTCACTGCCGGCTAAAAGTCAAT
>CAYNKU010000012.1:0-1233 GCA_964397865.1 uncultured Pirellulales bacterium
GAATTCCGAAGAAACAGACAGGCTGAGAGGTAATTGATATGAAGATAAAGGAAAACAAAAATTTACTGGTTTTCGGTGCGGTTTTAATTGTCTGCCTTATCGTGATTGGATTTTCCAGTTCAATTCAGGGTGGTGAGAAGAGCTATGAGATCAAACCGGAAATCACGCTGCCCGAATATCGAACCGATACGGCTCGTGCTATAGATGCCTATGAGCGTGTGATGGATCGCTTCATAAGTCTGACAGAGAAAAACCTGACCGGCATTGACACGGATGTTAAGGATATTACTAAAAAGCTGGTTTTGATCGACTGCAAATTAACGGATATTTCCACAAGAATGGCAAGAATCGAAAAAGCTCTCGGCATCGAACAAATCGTAAAGCAGGTCGAAGAAGCACCTGAAGCAAAAAAGCCCAAAGTTACCAGTACTAATGATTGAAGGTTCAGCTATAACAGTTTTGGATGATCCTGAGCAATCAGGCGACAACTGCAACAGTGATGGGGAGATTGTCAGCTTTGATCTTTCGGTTGCCGATAAAAAGGTGCCGTTTCGGATCAGTATTACAGCTAAGCGGGCGAAGTTGGCAGATATAGTTCCTCCGGCACGAACAATTGCTGATAAACTAATACTTGCATTCCTGGAAACCCTGGCGCAAAACGGACAATCTATTTCATGCCGTAAAGGATGCTCAGCCTGCTGCAGGTACCTGATTCCCCTGTCGGTTCCGGAGATTTTTCGTTTTAGAGAAGAGTTACTGGCGATGCCGAAGGATAAAGGCAGCAGGATACTAAAATCCTGTGCCGTCGCAGCGAAAAGAATACTTGATGAAAGCTCTGAGTCCCTTGATGCAGATATAATAACGAAAAATAATCTCGATCAGACAGACCATTTAAGCAAATGGTATGCCGGACTCAAACTGCCTTGTCCGTTTCTGTCGGAGGGATTATGCGAGTTATACGAACAAAGACCGCTTGCCTGCCGTCAGCACATAGTTACCGGCTCGAGTTTTTTCTGTCATCCCGATAATAGAGGTAAACCTGATGTGATAGCGATGCCGGTAAATGTCCTCGAAGCCGTTGGTCAATTGACCGCGGAGTTGGAAAATTCGGAGATCGAAGCGTTAATGCTTCCTTTAGCATTTTCGTGGGCGCAGGATAATCTTCGGCGCGCAGAACGCACCTGGCCTGCGGTGACAATGGTTAAACGCTTCGTCGAGATATTGGAATTAACG